>NZ_JAOTGI010000001.1:0-265117 GCF_044427255.1 Streptococcus sp. 2021WUSS126
TTAGAGCACTTTTGCTTTTCAAATATCCCATAAAATCGGAAATCGAAAGTTTCGGAGGTATCAAGACAAGCATATGAACATGGTCTGGCATCATGTGTCCCTCAATGATTTCCACGCCTTTGTATTGACATAGATGACGGAAAATATCAATTAAGTCCTGTCTAATTTTGTAGTAAATGGATTTTCTACGGTACTTAGGCGTGAAAACTATGTGATATTTGCACATCCATTTGGTATGTGATAAACTGTAACTGGTTTTAGCCATTTCTTTTTCCTCCTTTATCTAACCTGAACAATTAGATTATATCAGGAAAAAGAAATGGAAGCTCAAAGCCTTGTCAGCCACCAGCATAGCTGGTGGTTTTCTTGTTTTTCTCTACGAGAAAAACTGGCTCGAAGCCATAATAAAAGCTTAGCACCCTCATGCTAAGCTTTTTATCTTATCCCCAGAAAGCATCTTCGGCTTTTTGGTCGGCTGAGAAGAGCCAAACTTCCTTGATTTTGCCATCTTCCATACGGAAAAGATCGATGCCATTCATGTTTAGTTCTTCACCATCTGTTCGAGTACCGAGGAATGTTACGTTAGCGGCAACAAGAGTATCATTATCGGATACCCAGTTTGTCACTACTTTGAAAGTTCCATTTGTTTTTTCGGCGAAAGTTGCTAGATGTGCTCCGAGTACTTCCTTACCAATTTTAGCACCAGATGTTGAATGATTTCCGGGTTGATGCCAGATAATGTCATTAGCCATTGTTTCAAAAAGAGCTGCAAAATCACCAGCGATGAGAGCATTATTATAGGCATTAAAAATTTCCAAGTTTGTTGACATTTGATGTCCTCCAATTTTTTTGATATAGTACAATTATAGCTGAAGCATTCCATTATGCAAGTAGGTACTTTTGCATTCGTTGGTATCAAAAGTGATACTATTGTGATAAATAAAGGAGAATTTTTTTTGAAAAAAGTTAGTGAATATGGTATTTGCCCTTTTGCAACAACACAAAAAGTCTTGACTGGTAAGTGGGGATTGGTGATTATCTACCAACTCAGTACAGGAACGAAACGCTTCAATGAATTACAGCGACTGATTCCAGGTATTACTCAAACCATGTTAACAAGGCACCTTAGACAATTGGAGGAGGATCGCATTATTAGTCGCACGGTCTATGCAGAAGTCCCCCCTCGTGTAGAGTATAGCTTGACTGAGATGGGCGAAAAATTTCGTTCGGTACTGGATGCTGTTGAGGCTTGGGGCTTAGAATATATTGAAACGTTAGCGTAACACTAGATTTGAAATTCTACAAATCTTTTGATAGAATAAGAGTAACAATTATCATGATGGTCAAAGCTCATGGGAATTGTAGGCTTTTTTGTCCTGCAGTTTTCGAGAGTTTTGGCTATTTTTTGCTATTGAGGAGAGAAGATGGACTTTCGGACAGTGATAGGCAATCAGTCCTTTGGTGTTCGTGCGACAGGATTGATAGTAAAAGATGAAAAACTATTTCTTATAAGGGCACCGGAGGGGAACTACTATACCTTGGGTGGTGCTATTCAACTTGGTGAAACAACTGAAGAGGCTGTGCAACGGGAAATGCGAGAAGAACTTGGAATTGATGTGGAGGTTGGACCGCTGGCTTTCATTGTTGAAAATCAGTTTAGCTTGCAGGAGAAATCCTATCATCAGATTGAATTTCTCTACCTTGTTACCCCACTGTCTGAGCCAGTTACCTATCTGGAAGAAGGTGATTCTATCCGCCAGTGTGAGTGGATTGCTTTTACAGACTTGAAAAATCTTGACCTCAATCCTGCTTTTCTCAAGACGGAGCTAGCTGGCTGGAAGGGACAATTGCAGCATTTTGTCAATAAGGATAATTAGAAAAAAGGGAGGAACCATGCCTGTCAAACTGATTGCCCATGTTTTACTGACTGTTGCAGACAGTCACCTGATTATTCAGCGTTCTCAGATTAAGCGTGGCAAGCCCAACGTTTTTCCTCAGTATTGGGACATCCCAGGTGGTCGCGTCGAGGAGAATGAATTACCTCGTGATGCCGCTGTTCGAGAATGTTATGAAGAAACTGGCATTTCGATAGCCAAGGAAAATCTGACCATTATCCATGAAGATAGTCAGTTTGATGAGGAGAAACAGACGGTATTTACGAGGCTGGTCTATGAAGTGAAACTTCCTGAACAACCCCCAACAACTCTTCTTGATCCAGAAGAGCATACTGATTATCTATGGTTTACTAGTCGCGATGAAAACAAGGAAAATTTAGTTTCATATCTCGAAGAAATTTTAGAAAAGAGAAGGAAGAATGGATTTCAGAACCAGAATTGACAATCAGGTCTTCGGTATTCGTGCGACTGCATTACTCATAAAAGATGGGAAAATATTTCTCACGAAGGACGCTAAGGGGCGTTATTATACCATTGGTGGTGCGATTGCAGTCAATGAAACGGCGCAAGATGCGGTTGCTCGGGAAGTCAAAGAAGAATTAAGGGTTGACAGCCGTGTCAACCAACTAGCCTTTGTCGTTGAAAATCAGTTTACACATGAAGATATAGGTTTTCACAACATCGAGTTTCATTTTATCGTCGATCCTATTGGAGAAATGCCTAAGGAGATGATTGAAGATAACTTGAAACAAGTTTGTGAATGGATTGAACTTGACAAGCTTGTCAACCTAGATGTCGTACCAGCCTTTCTGGCTCAAGAATTGCCAAATTTGAATGGGCAAGTCAAACACATCATGAACATAAAGGAGAAATAAAAATGACACACACATTTGCAGAAAACTACGATGTCATCGTGATCGGGGCGGGGCATGCGGGTGTAGAAGCAGGCTTGGCAGCCAGCCGAATGGGCTGTAAGACCCTGCTTGCGACGATTAACTTGGATATGGTGGCTTTTATGCCATGTAATCCCTCCATTGGTGGCTCTGCCAAGGGTATTGTGGTAAGGGAAATCGATGCCCTGGGTGGCGAAATGGGTCGCAACATTGACAAGACCTATATTCAGATGAAAATGCTTAATATGGGCAAGGGGCCAGCTGTACGTGCCTTGCGGGCTCAGGCGGACAAGGCAGAGTACGCAGCGGAGATGAAGCGGACGGTGGAGCGTCAGGAAAATCTGACCCTGCGTCAAACCATGATTGATGAGATTTTGGTGGAGGATGGTAAGGTTATCGGTGTTCGCACGGCCACCAATCAGAAATTCTCAGCCAAGGCGGTTGTAGTGACGACGGGAACGGCCCTGCGTGGCGAGATTATCATCGGAGATCTCAAGTATTCGTCAGGCCCTAACAATAGCCTAGCTTCTATCACGCTGGCGGATAATCTGAAAGAATTGGGACTTGAAATCGGTCGTTTCAAGACAGGGACACCACCTCGTGTCAATGCTCGCACCATTAATTACGACGAAACCGAGATTCAACCAGGCGATGAAAAGCCAAATCACTTTTCATTCTTGTCCAAGGACGAGGATTATTTGCAGGACCAGATCCCTTGCTGGCTGACCTACACCAACGCGACCAGCCATGAGATTATCAACAGCAATCTTCATCGGGCGCCTATGTTCTCAGGCATTGTCAAAGGGATTGGGCCCCGTTACTGTCCGTCTATTGAGGACAAGATTGTACGCTTTGCCGACAAGGAACGCCACCAGCTTTTCCTAGAGCCAGAAGGTCGCAATACAGATGAAATCTATGTCCAAGGGCTGTCAACCAGTCTGCCAGAAGATGTGCAGCAGGACTTGATCCACTCCATTAAAGGCTTGGAAAATGCTCAGATGATGCGGACGGGCTATGCCATTGAGTACGATATGGTTATGCCTCATCAATTGCGGGCGACGCTGGAAACTAAGAAGATTTCTGGGCTCTTTACAGCAGGTCAGACCAACGGAACATCAGGTTATGAAGAAGCAGCAGGTCAGGGAATTGTCGCTGGTATCAATGCAGCCCTTAAGGTACAGGGTAAGCCTGAGTTAATTTTGAAACGAAGCGACGGCTACATTGGTGTTATGATTGATGACCTAGTGACCAAGGGAACGGTGGAGCCTTACCGCCTCTTGACCAGTCGGGCAGAATACCGCTTGATTCTGCGTCATGACAATGCCGATATGCGTCTGACTGAAATCGGTCGTCAGGTTGGCTTGGTGGATGATGAACGCTGGCAGGTTTTCCAGATTCACAAAAATCAATTTGACAATGAAATGAAACGCTTGGAATCTATCAAACTCAAGCCAATCAAGGAAACCAACGAAAAAGTTGTTGCTATGGGCTTCAAGCCCTTGACAGACGCTTTGACCGCCAAGGAATTCATGCGCCGTCCAGATGTGACTTACGCAGATGCGGTGGCCTTTATCGGTCCCGCGGCAGAGGATTTGGATGCCAAGACCATTGAATTGATTGAAACAGAGGTCAAGTACGAGGGTTATATTGCCAAGGCCTTGGATCAGGTGGAGAAGATGAAACGCATGGAAGAAAAGCGTATTCCAGCCGACATCGACTGGGATGATATTGACTCCATAGCGACCGAGGCTCGCCAGAAATTCAAGCTGATTTCACCAGAAACCATTGGCCAGGCTAGTCGGATTTCCGGTGTCAATCCAGCAGACATCTCCATTCTTATGGTCTACTTGGAAGGACGCAGTCGTTCCATTGCTAAAAACAAATCAAAGGACAGTCACTAAGGCTGTTCTTTTCGCTGTATGTCAGCTATATGTCAACTACTTTAAAATCATGTGAAAAGTAGCTTTTTTACTGAATTTATGGTAGAATGGCAGGCAGAGGTTAGTGATGAAAAGATTTCGATTTTCGACAATTCACTTTGTCATGATAGGTGTCATTTTATTTGGGTTGGTGGCTCTTGTCCACCGACTTTTTCCAATTGGTGCCAGTACAGTTTTCGCGCTACTCATCAGCCTATTGGTGTTGATTGCGCTGTTTATTTATCAAAAACATTCTTATGAATTTAGTGAGCTAGAACAGATTGAATATCTCAATAATCAGGCCAATTCTGGTTTGATGATGCTCTTGGATAAAATGCCAGTGGGAGTTATCAAAGTTCGACCAGATAGTAATCAGGTAGAATGGTTTAATCCCTTTGCTGAGCTGATTTTTGCTCAAGAAAATGGTGAGTTTGATCAAAAAAAACTACGTGAAATTATTGACGTTGGTCTGGATGAGGAGCGAATTTATGCGAACTTTTCAGGCAAGAGATACGCTGTTAACGTTGATTTTGATCAAGGGTTATTTTACTTTTTTGATGCGTCAACAGAGTATTCAGCGACAAATAGTTTGATCGGAAGCCGTCCTGTTATAGGGATTATTTCAGTTGATAACTATGATGAGCTTGAGGATGCTGTAACAGATTCTCAAATCAGCCAAGTCAATTCCTTCTTGGCTCAATTTGTTTCGGAATTTTGCCACGATTACGGTATCTACTACCGACGCGGCACAATGGATCGATTCTATTTCTTTACAGATTATGCTGTGTTGGAAAAATTGATAGAGAATAAGTTTTCAGTTATTGATAAGTTCCGCGAGGAGGCTAAAAAGTTAGATTTAGGTTTGACTTTGAGTATGGGATTGGCGTATGGTAATGAAAATCATCACCAAATCGGACAGGTTGCGCTCCAAAATCTCAATATGGCTGAGGTTCGTGGTGGAGACCAGGTTGTGGTCAAGGAAAATGATGAGAGTAAGCAGCCACTTTTCTTTGGCGGTGGCTCGGCTTCTTCCGTTAAACGAACACGTACGCGGACTCGTGCTATGATGACTGCTGTATCAGATAAACTCAAATCGGTTGATGCTGTTTTTGTGGTGGGACATCGTAATTTAGATATGGACGCGCTTGGCTCCGCGGTCGGTATGCAGTACTTTGCTCAAAATATTATGAACAATGCCTATACGGTGTATAATCCAGATGAAATAGCACCAGATATTGCACGTGCCATCAAGAAGTTGAGTGATGAAAATTGTTCTAATTTGCTAACGGTTGAGGAAGCCATGAAGATGGTCACTTTCCAGTCGTTGTTAATCATGGTAGATCATTCAAAGATTGGCTTGACTTTGGATAAGGATTTCTATGAACAATTTACCCAGGTTGTGGTGGTTGATCATCATCGTCGCGATACAGATTTCCCAAATAACGCAGTTTTGACTTATATAGAGAGTGGTGCTAGTTCTGCGAGTGAGTTAGTAACGGAATTAATTCAGTTCCAGAATGACAAACACCATAAGCTTAATCGCATTCAATCTAGTTTATTGATGGCTGGGATTATGCTTGATACAAAAAATTTCACATCTCGTGTGACCAGTCGTACTTTTGATGTGGCTAGTTACTTGCGGACTCGTGGTAGCGATAGCTTGGAAATTCAGCAGATTGCTGCGACAGATTTTGAGGAATATCGTCAAATCAATGAACTGATTTTAAGTGGGCAGAGAATTGAGTCCAATGTTGTTATTGCGTGTGCAGATGATACTAAAGAATACGATAATATTATTCCGAGCAAGGCTGCCAATACAATATTGGACATGGCAGGAATTGAGGCGGTATTTGTTATAACAAGAAATACCAAAGGGTATGTATCTATTTCTGCAAGGAGTCATAGTAAGATCAATGTTCAACGCATTATGGAGGAAATGGGTGGAGGTGGCCACTTTAACCTAGCTGCCGCTCAGGTATATGACCAGACAATCGCAGAAGTATGTGAAAAGTTGACGGATAAAATCCGCGAAGAAATAAATGGAAATTAGGAGAACAGATATGAAAGTAATCTTTTTAGCAGATGTTAAAGGTCAAGGTAAAAAGGGTGAGATTAAGGAAGTTCCAACAGGTTACGCCCAAAATTTCTTGATCAAGAAAAATTTGGCTAAGGAAGCAACAAACCAAGCGATCAGCGCCCTTCGTGGTCAGGAAAAATCTAAGGAAAAGGCTCATGCAGAGATGATTGCAGAAGCAGAGGCTATCAAGGCTAAGCTGGCTGAGGAAGCTACTTTAGTGAAATTTGTCGAAAAAGTTGGTCCAGATGGTCGTACCTTTGGTTCTATTACCAGCAAGAAAATTGCTGAAGAATTGGACAAGCAATTTGGCATCAAGATTGATAAACGCCATATTCAGCTGGATCACCCAATTCGTGCGATTGGTCTCATTGATGTACCAGTTAAAATCTATCAAGATGTAACAGGCATCATTAATTTGAGTATTAAGGAAGCTTAATTATTTATCTAGCCAGTGAGGAGGTGAGATCTTGGCAGAGTTGGATGAATTGCGGGTGCAACCGCAGGATATTCTAGCTGAACAATCGGTATTAGGAGCTATTTTCCTTGATGAAGGCAAGCTGGTCTTCGTTCGTGAATACATCGAAGCTGAAGATTTTTTCAAACATGCTCATAAGCTAATTTTTAAAGCTATGATTGCTCTTTCTGATAGAAATGAGGCAATTGATGCGACTACCATGCGTAACTATTTAGTGAACCATGGTGATTTGGAAAATATTGGTGGCTTGGCCTATTTGGCTGAAATCATTAGTTCCGTGCCGACGGCAGCCAATGCGGAATTCTATGCCAAGATTGTTGCTGAAAAGTCTAATCTCCGTAAACTGATTGCCCGTTTGACGGATGCAGTTAATCAGGCTTATGAGGGTGCGGATGGTTCAGATGACATTATTGCCAATGCTGAAAAAGCTTTGATTGATGTCAGTGAGGGAGCCAGTCGAAGTGGTTTCAAGCGGATTGATGATGTCTTGAATATCAACTTTGACAACCTTGAAACTCGTGCTAAGCAGACGTCGGATATTACAGGGATTGCAACTGGTTATCCTGCTCTTGATGCCATGACAACGGGTCTGCATGAGGAAGAGTTGATTATTCTTGCGGCTCGTCCTGCGGTTGGTAAGACAGCTTTTGCCCTCAATATTGCGCAAAATATTGGTACAAAACTGGGTTTGACCGTTGCCATCTTCTCTTTGGAGATGGGTGCAGAGAGCTTGGTTGACCGTATGCTCGCTTCTGAGGGGGTCATTAACTCGCGTTCTATTCGTACGGGTCATTTGACGCAGGAAGAGTGGAATAAGTACATGGTGGCTCAGGCTAATTTGGCTCGGGCAAGCATCTACATTGATGATACACCAGGTATCAAGATTACAGAGATTCGTTCGCGGTCACGCAAGTTGGCTCAGGAAACTGGAAACTTGGGCTTGATTTTGATTGACTATCTTCAGTTGATTACAGGAACAGGTCGGGAAAATCGGCAACAAGAGGTTTCTGAGATTTCCCGTCAGTTGAAAATTTTGGCCAAGGAATTGAAAGTACCAGTTATCGCCCTCAGTCAGTTGTCTCGTGGAGTTGAGCAACGTCAGGATAAGAGACCTGTTCTGTCTGATATTCGTGAATCTGGGTCTATCGAGCAGGATGCGGATATCGTTGCCTTCTTGTATCGTGATGATTACTATGAGCGCGGTGAGCAGGAAGACGGTGGCATTCCCAATAATACGGTTGAAGTCATCATCGAGAAAAACCGTTCCGGTGCGCGTGGTACCGTGGAACTCATGTTCCAAAAAGAATACAATAAATTTGCAAGTATTTCCAAGAGAGAGGATGGATAGAGAATGAGTGATGCATTTACAGATGTTGCTAAGATGAAGCAAATCAAACAAGACATTAAAGACCACGAGGGACAAATTGTCGAGTTGACTCTTGAGAATGGTCGTAAGCGTGAGAAGAATAAGCAAGGTCGGATTACAGAAGTTTATCAATCTTTGTTTATCGTTGAATTTGAAGATCCAAACAATACCTTTGTAGAATCTTATACTTACTCAGACATTTTGACAGAAAAGATTTTGATTCATTATTTGGACTAATCGATGAAAAAGGCTTTACATAGCCTTTTTTTTGTGCTATACTAATCTTTGTGCGAAATAACAGCAGGGCAAAATGAAGCTCGTCAACAGAAGGTCAGCAAGAAGAGTAATCGTTGCTGTTTCGATGAAGGCCTCCTGCACGAATCAGGTTTGCTTAAAACGTTATTTCCTACAAATAATTTTTATATTTTATTTTAGGAGGACATAACAAATGTCACGTTATACAGGACCATCTTGGAAACAAGCTCGTCGTCTTGGCTTGTCATTGACAGGTACAGGTAAAGAATTGGCACGTCGTAACTACGTACCAGGTCAACACGGACCAAACAACCGTTCTAAATTGTCAGAATACGGTTTGCAATTGGCTGAGAAACAAAAATTGCGTTTCTCTTACGGTTTGGGTGAAAAACAATTCCGTAACTTGTTCGTACAAGCTACTAAAATCAAACAAGGTACTCTTGGTTTCAACTTCATGCTTCTTTTGGAGCGTCGTTTGGACAACGTAGTTTACCGTCTTGGTTTGGCAACTACTCGTCGTCAAGCACGTCAATTCGTAAACCACGGTCATATCCTTGTTGACGGCAAACGCGTTGATATTCCTTCATACCGCGTTGAAGTTGGTCAAGTTATCTCAGTTCGTGAGAAGTCAATCAAAGTTCCAGCTATCCTTGAAGCTGTTGAAGCAACTCTTGGTCGTCCAGCTTTCGTATCATTCGATGCTGAAAAGCTTGAAGGTTCATTGACTCGCTTGCCAGAACGCGACGAAATCAACCCAGAAATCAACGAAGCTCTTGTCGTAGAATTCTACAACAAAATGCTCTAAGATTTGTATCGATATTTTAAAAGCCCTATTTACAAGGGCTTTTTGTCTGTATTTGAGGAGGGATTATGTGGCGTAAGTATTCTTTGCTAGTGGTATTGACTATTTTTGTCGTAGGTGGGGCATTCTTTCTATCTCAATCAGCGGCTGCACCAGATGAATCAGACTACGTGAAGGCTGTAAAGAGTTATCAGGCTATTTCGATAGATGAAGTGGAGCAAAAAATCCAAAACGAGGAAGAATTTATATTATACATAGGTCGTGAGACATGCCCTTATTGTCGTGACTTTGTTCCTAAATTAACAGAGGCGGTAGAGCAATCACATGCGACTATCTACTATTTAGATAGCGAGTCGGATCCGACAGGAAAAATACAACAATTTCGACAGAGTCAAGGTCTTGCTACGGTTCCTAGCTTAACCTATTATAAATCTGGTAAATTATCTGGAATACTTCGTAAAGGGAGCCAAGTAACAATATCCGAAATAGCGAGCTTTTTATCTCTTCAAGGGCAGTAATAGCTATATAAAATGTGTGATGTTTGAATCATACATTTTTTGTTCATGTTTGTGAAAATATTTCAAAACAAATTGAAAAACATTTCACAATCTTGTATAATACTAATATCAGATAAAAATTGGAGGTTTATCATGAAAAAGAAAGCTTGGTTAGGCTTACTAATGAGTCTACTTGCTGTTGTGTTTTTGGTAGCGTGTGGAGGAAAATCTGACAAAACTGCAACTTCTTCATCGTCTACTACATCTTCTTCAGAAGAGGCTGTTTCAGGTGCATCTGTGAAAGAATATACAGATCCATCTGAGTTGAAAGATAGCTATGATGTTATCGTAGTTGGTTCAGGTGGTGCAGGGATGTCGGCAGCTATATCAGCTAAAGATGCTGGCGCTAGTGTTGCTCTCTTGGAAAAAATGCCTGTTATCGGTGGTAATACGGCTAAATCATCAGCTGGTATGAATGCTTCACAGACTAAATTCCAAGAAGCGGAAGGTATTGCTGATACAAACGATAAGTTCTATGAAGAAACACTTAAAGGCGGTAAGGGAACAAATAGTCCTGAATTACTTCGTTATCTTGTAGATAACTCTGCTAGTGCAATTGACTGGTTGGATGGAATGGGAATTACTCTTAGCAACCTTACTACAACTGGTGGTATGAGTGAGAAACGTACCCACCGTCCAGCAGATGGTTCAGCTGTTGGTGGCTACTTAGTAAATGGTCTTTACCACAATCTTGTTGAACGTAAAGTACCAATTTTTGTCAATGCAGATGTTAAAAAACTCCAAGACAAGGATGGGGCTGTGACAGGTGTTGAAGTGAAGATTGCTGGTGAAACTAAGAAAATCTCAGCTAAAGCAGTTGTATTGGCAACTGGTGGTTTCGGTGCTGATTTGGAAATGGTTGCTAAATTAAACCCAGCATTGAAAGGTTATGTTACAACTAACCAAGAAGGTTCAACAGGTGACGGTATTGCACTTGCTGAATCAGAAGGTGCAGCAACTGTTGATATGGAACAAATCCAAATTCACCCAAGTGTTGAGCAAGAAACTTCTTACTTGATTACAGAAGCAGTTCGTGGCGAAGGTGCTATCCTTGTCAACTCAAAAGGTGAGCGTTTTGTTAACGAATTGGAAACTCGTGATAAAGTTTCTGCGGCTATCAATAGCTTGAAGCCAAACTATGCTTATGTTATCTTTGATGATGCCTTGAAAGATCGTGTGAAAGCTATTGCTCAATACGAAGAAAAAGGTCTTGTAAAAACGGGTGCTACACTTGCAGATTTGGCTAAAGAAATTGACCTACCTGCGGATACACTTCAAACAACGCTTGATACTTGGAACAAGGCTGTAGCAGATAAGAATGATGCGGCATTTGGTCGTACATCAGGTATGGACCATGCTTTGAATACTGGTTCTTACCACGCGATTAAAGTTGCACCTGGTGTTCACCATACAATGGGTGGTGTGAAAATCAATACCAATACTGAAGTATTGAAAACAGATGGTTCAGCAATTTCTGGTCTTTATGCTGCTGGTGAAGTAACTGGTGGTGTTCATGGTCAAAACCGTATTGGTGGTAATGCTGTAGCAGACATCATCGTATTTGGTCGTCAGGCTGGTGAACAAGCAGCTGGATTTGCTAAGAAATAAATTTTAATATGAGGAGTTAGCTACAGTCTAACTCCTCTTTCTGTGTTGTCGCTGTTCATCTAAGATGATATACTTTTAAGGTATGAAGAAGAAAATAGTATTATTGTTAGGAGCTATTGCAGTCATTGTTTTGATTTGGTCTGCTATTGCTGGCCAGCGTCAGCAATCCTATGTCGAGGCTGAATTAAGAGACCAAGATAAAATTTGGATTATCACAGATTTGCATTATTTATCACAGGATTTATTTGATGATGGAGAGGCTTTTTCTTATATCGAAAAAACAGCTGCTGGCAAGGATTTACGTTATGGAAAAGAGCGGATGGAGGCCTTGGTTGAGCGGGTTGAGCGTGAGCAACCGTCCTTGTTACTAGTCAGTGGGGATTTGACTCTCAATGGTGAAAAGCAGAGCATGGTTGAATTGGCGCAGTATTTTACCCAGATTGAAGAAAAAGGAACGGAGGTTTTGGTCATTCCTGGCAACCATGATATTGCCAGTGGCTGGGCTAGGGCCTTTAAGGGAGATCAGCAGATAGTGACGGATCAGGTCACCGCCCAGCAATTTTCAGATACATTTGACAATCATGGCTATCAACAAGCCAGCAGTCGTGATCAAGCCTCATTGAGCTATCTGGCCAAGCCATTTTCAAATGCATGGTTTCTGATGATAGACAGTAACATCTACTCTGACGGCTACGGCAAAGGAGCTCCTCCAACCAATGGACGTATCAAAAAAGAGACCTTGGATTGGATAGATGTACAGCTTCAGGCAGCCAAGGAAGCTGGAGTGAGCTTGATACCTGTTGTCCATCACAATGTCTTGCAACAGCATGCCATGCTCTCAAAAGGCTATACTTTGGATAATGCTGCCGATTTGAAGGCCTTGTTCAATCAATATGGCATTCAATTTGGTTTTTCGGGACACACTCATTCTCAGAATATTGTCGAAGAAGACTTGGGACAAGTCAGCTATACTGAAGTGGTCAATGGAGCATTTTCTATTTACCCAGCTATTATCGGCCAATTGATCCTTGATGATGCAAGCATTCACTATCAAAAAACTCAACTTGATATGGCTTCGTGGACAGAAAAGCACCAACCTAGTAATCCAAATTTGCAGAATCACCTAAGCTACTTACAAATCGTCTTTGACAATACCAGCGACATCATGGTCCACAATGTGTTGAACGATGAACGGTGGTATGATGGCGAGACGGCAGATGCTATTTCACAATTTATCATGCCAGCCAATCGTGCTTATTTTTCAGGAGAAAAATTGGACCAGACTTGGCTTGATGAGACGGTATTTCCAAGCCAAGTCTATCAGACCTTGCAAGCGGCATCACCGAGAAGTTTCTTGGCTGATTATCTTGATGTGATTATAAAACGGAGTCAAGGTCGAGATGTGGAAAAACTAGAGATTAAAACAGAAAAAGATTTTGTCCAATAGTTTTCCACAGATTGTTGAAAAAATCCACGACTTATCCACAAGCTGTGAATAAGTTATACCGTAGTAACTATCCGAGCAGGTCTGTTTTTACAAACAAAAATACTCAGTAACTTTCCTGAAAATGTGATAAAATAGTAACAAATTGTGTCAAATGGAGAGAAAGATGACCTTACTAAGCATTGCCATTCCGAGTTATAATTCGGAGGCCTACCTTCATTACTGTGTTCATTCCCTTGTAATGGGTGGTGACAAGGTTGAAATTCTGATTGTTAACGACGGGTCGACCGATCGGACTCAGGAAATCGCAGAGGGACTAGAGAATCAATTTTCAAACGTACGTGCCATCTATCAGGACAATAAGGGCCATGGCGGAGCTGTAAATACAGGGATACGTGAGGCCAAGGGTAAGTACTTTAAAGTCGTGGATTCAGATGACTGGGTTGATACCAGGGCCTATTTGAAGATTTTGGAAAGTTTACAGGATTTAGAAGAAGCAAATACACCTGTTGATGCCTTCATTTCCAATTTTGTTTACGAAAAAGAGGGACAATCTCGTAAAAAATCCATGTCTTATCAATCCACTCTACCTGAGAACCGTATCTTCGGTTGGGAGGATGTAGGTGCCTTTTCCAAGGGTCAATACATGATGATGCATTCCTTGATTTACAGGACAGATTTATTGCGTGAGGTTGGTCTCATTTTACCAGAGCATACTTTCTATGTGGATAATATTTTCGTGTTTACCCCTTTACAGGCTGTGAAAACCATGTTCTATCTGCCAGTAGATTTTTATCGTTACTTTATTGGGCGAAATGACCAGTCTGTCAATGAATCCGTCATGATTAAGCGCATTGACCAGCAGTTAAAAGTCAATCGAATTTTGGTAGATAATTTAGACTTGGAGGCGATTGACAATCCTGATTTACGGAGTTATTTGCTCAATCATATGGAGATTACGACCATTATCTCCTGTGCCCTTCTCAATCGTGCTGGAACAGCTGAGCATATGATGAAAAAGCAGGAATTATGGCACTATATTCGTGATAACAATCCGGCTCTCTTTAAAATCGTTCGAAAAGGGTTACTCGGGCAATTAACTAACCTATACGGTTATCCAGGCCGAAAAATTTCCAATGCCGTTTATAAAATCGCGAAAAGAATTTATGGTTTTAACTAGGAGGTTGAATGCCACTTCTCAAAGCTAGTGTCAACATCTCAGCACAGTGGTTGATTGGCTCTAACAATCTGGGAGATTGTTAGAGGTTGGAGATAAGATTTGCACAGCAAATCTCAGCAATTCGTGTTGCACACTTCAAATCTGACCTAATCAACTGTGTGGGGGCGAGACGACGAACTCTTTTTATTTTCGAGTTCTGTCCCGCTCCCTTTTCTGTTATAATGAATAGAAGAAAAACGCTTACAAGGAGAAGACATATGCAAGAATTAGGACAGACAGGTTTACAGGTTTCTCGAATTGCTTTAGGCTGTATGCGAATGGCTAGTTTGACAGAGCAGGAAACTGCTAAAGTGTTAGATACAGTCGTTGGGTAGGGAATCAACTTTTTCGATCATGCAGATATTTATGGTGGAGGTGAGTCAGAAATCCGTTTTGCTCAGGGAGCAAAATTGGCAGGATTGAAACGTGAGGACATGCTTCTCCAATCAAAATGTGGCATTCGTAAAGGCTATTTTGATTTCTCAAAAGAGTATATTTTGGAATCTGTAGATGGGATTTTGAAGCGCTTGGATACAGATTATTTGGATGTTCTCGCCTTACACCGTCCGGATGCTCTGATGGAAGCAGAGGAAGTGGCAGAAGCCTTTTATCTCTTGAAAAAAGCAGGGAAGGTTCATCATTTCGGCGTCAGCAACCAAAACATTTACCAAATGGAGTTATTGCAATCCTATCTCGATCAATCGCTTGCAGTTAATCAATTGCAGCTATCTCCTGCTCACACGCCTTTGATTGATGCCGGACTACATGTCAATATGAAAGATGATGCTGCAACTATGCGTGATGGTGGGCTGATTGATTATTGCCAGCTTAAAAAAATCACTATCCAAGCCTGGTCTCCTTTCTTGATTGATTTGCAACGAGGTATTTTTGCCAATCATCCAGATTATGCTCTTTTAAATCAAACGATTGGGGAAATAGCAGAGCGATACAATGTTTCACATGAAACAATTGTCGTGGCTTGGATTTTGCGTCATCCAGCTAAGATTCAAACCATTGTTGGGTCCATGAATCCAGAACGTTTGACCAAGATTGCACAAGCTAGTGAGATTACCTTGACTCGGCCAGAATGGTACGAAATATATAAAAGTGCAGGCAACATCTTGCCCTAGGAGGAAGCTATGCAGTGGGAAATAAAAGCATTTGACCAATTAAGTTTACAGGAACTTTACGGTATCTTGACACTGAGAGTTGATGTCTTTGTTGTTGAACAGGCCTGTCCCTATCCTGAAGTTGATGGAAAGGATCCAAACTGTCTTCATCTTTTGGGAACTGATGAAGGAGAGTTAGTGGCTTACTTGAGAATCTTGCCAGCTGGTCTAAGTTATGATGAAGTTTCCATCGGTCGTGTGGTCATCAAGTCAAGTCATCGTGGCAAAGGTTTAGGTCGACCAATGATGGGGCAGGCAATTCACTTTATTACAAACGAATGGAAAGAAAGTCAGATTAAAATCGGTGCCCAAGCCCATTTAGAAAAGTTCTATAGTTCGTTAGGTTTTGAGCCAGTTTCAGAAGTCTATTTAGAGGACGGTATTCCTCATTTAGATATGCTTTATACTAAACCAGTCGTTTAAGGCTGGTTTTTTTCACAAGTAATGTCATATAAGAGATCGTTTTTTGAAGGAATACGGCCTGTATTTTTAGAAAAAATAAGGCTGAGTATCTGAATAAAAAGTCTAAGATAGGTCTGCTGGACGGTGAATACAGTTTCTTAGATTTTTCTCGGCAATTTCCCCCAAAAATCAGCCATTTTATGGTAGAATGAATAGGTATAAAATCAGTAAAAGAGGAAGAAAATGAAACGTTCTATGTACGCTGGACGTGTTCGTAAAGAACATGTCGGACAGGAAATTACTTTGAAAGGTTGGGTTGGCCGTCGTCGTGACTTGGGTGGTCTGATTTTCATTGACTTGCGTGACCGTGAAGGTATTATGCAATTGGTGATTAACCCTGAGTCAGTTGAAGCTGAAGTGATGGCAAAAGCGGAGAGTCTTCGTTCCGAGTTTGTTATCGAAGTAACAGGAACGGTTGTGGAGCGTGAACAAGCTAACGACAATATCCCGACAGGAGCTGTTGAACTGCAAGTAACCAGCTTGACAGTGTTGAACACGGCTAAGACAACTCCGTTTGAAATCAAGGATGGCATTGAAGCTAGTGATGATACCCGTCTTCGTTACCGTTATTTGGATCTTCGCCGTCCAGAAATGCT
The DNA here is from genome assembly GCF_044427255.1 of Streptococcus sp. 2021WUSS126. Taxonomy (NCBI): domain Bacteria; kingdom Bacillati; phylum Bacillota; class Bacilli; order Lactobacillales; family Streptococcaceae; genus Streptococcus; species Streptococcus sp. 2021WUSS126. The sequence continues at coordinate 16,738 of NZ_JAOTGI010000001.1, forward strand.
CAACAACTTCAAATTACGTGCAGCTGTAACCCACAGCATTCGCAATTATCTGGATGACTTGGAATTTATTGATGTGGAGACGCCAATGTTGACTAAGTCAACACCAGAAGGTGCACGCGACTACTTGGTGCCATCTCGTGTGTCAAAAGGTCATTTCTATGCATTGCCACAAAGTCCACAGATTACTAAGCAGCTTTTGATGAACGCCGGTTTCGACCGTTACTACCAAATCGTTAAGTGTTTCCGTGATGAGGACTTGCGTGGAGACCGTCAACCTGAGTTTACACAGGTGGACTTGGAAACCTCATTCTTGAATGAAGTTGAAATCCAAGACATCGTAGAAGGCTTGATTGCTAAGGTCTTGAAAGATACCAAAGGAATCGATGTGACCTTGCCATTCCCTCGTATGGCCTATGACCATGCTATGAACTTCTATGGTTCAGACAAACCAGATACTCGTTTTGAGATGCTTTTGCAAGACTTGACAGAACTTGTCAAGGAAGTTGACTTCAAAGTCTTCTCAGGAGCACCAGTTGTCAAAGCCATTGTAGTCAAGGGTGCGGCGGATAGCTACTCACGTAAAGACATTGATAAATTAACAGAATACGCCAAACAATTTGGTGCCAAGGGACTTGCTTGGGTGAAAGTAGACAAGGGAGAATTAGCGGGTCCAGTTGCTAAGTTCTTGACAGGTATTACAGATAAGTTGACAGCAAGTTTACAACTTGAAGATAAGGACCTGGTCCTCTTTGTGGCGGATGAATTGGAAGTAGCCAATAATACCTTGGGAGCTTTGCGTAACCGCTTGGCAAAAGAGCAAGGTTTGATTGACGAAAGAAAATTCAACTTCCTCTGGATTGTAGACTGGCCAATGTTTGAGTGGTCGGAAGAAGAAGGTCGCTACATGAGTGCCCACCACCCATTCACTTTGCCGACAGAAGAAACAGCTCATCATTTGGATGGTGATTTGGCGCAAGTGCGTGCAGTTGCCTACGATATTGTTTTGAATGGTTATGAATTGGGTGGCGGTAGCCTTCGTATCAACCAAAAAGACATGCAAGAACGGATGTTCAAGGCTCTTGGTTTCTCACCTGAAGATGCGCATGAGCAGTTTGGTTTCTTGCTTGAAGCTATGGACTACGGCTTCCCACCACACGGTGGATTGGCTATCGGTTTGGACCGCTTTGTCATGTTATTGGCTGGTGAGGATAACATTCGTGAAGTTATCGCCTTTCCGAAGAATAACAAGGCATCTGATCCGATGACACAGGCACCAAGTACGGTTGCGTCAGCTCAATTAGAGGAATTAGCTTTAGACATTACACTTGAAAATGAATAAATTTTTCAGAAAACAGCGTGTACGCTTTTTAAGAAAGGCCAGAAAGAATAAGTTTTGGTCGGTCATTTTGGGAATTTCTCGGGAAAAATATGCTGAACGGATATCGGGGTCCATTATTTATGGACTCCTATCTAGTATTGCAGTCAATTTTTTCTTTAGACCAGGGAATGTCTATTCGTCTGGAGTTACTGGTCTTGCACAAATTGTTTCTGCTCTGGCAGCTTCTTACGCTGGTTGGAATGTACCGATTGCGGTGGTCTACTACGGTCTGAACATCCCCTTGCTTATCTTAGCCTGGTATAAAATTGGTTATAAATTTACTATCTTTACCTTTATTACGGTATCCTTCAGTTCTTTCTTTATCCAATTTATGCCGCCAGTTACCCTGACGACGGATCCGTTAGTCAATGCTATTTTCGGTGGTCTCATGCTGGGAACTGGGATTGGCTTTGCGCTTAGGAACAATGTATCTAGTGGTGGTACTGATATTGTCTCTATTATTATTCGCAAGAAGACGGGACGTCAAGTTGGCTCCATTTCCTTGATTGTCAACATTATGATTATGTTGATTGCAGGGATGACCTTTGGCTGGCAATATGCCCTGTATTCAATGGTTGCGCTGTTTATTTCCAGTCGCATGACAGATGCGATTTTCGTGAAACAAAAACGGATGCAGGCCATGATTATTACCAATCATCCTGAACGAGTCATTAAGAAAATCCATAAGAAGCTCAATCGCGGTGTGACCATTATCAACGGTGCTGAGGGTGCTTATAACCATGAGCAAAAGACGATTCTCATTACCATCATCACTCGTGCAGAGTTCAATGATTTCAAGCATATTATGAAAAAGGCAGACCCCGAAGCCTTTGTATCGGTAGCTGACAACGTCAATATTATTGGTCGGTTTGTGGAAAGTGACTGATTGACAAACACTACATGTAGGAGTAAAATAGTATTTACAGTCTACATGTAGTGTTTTTATTATAAAGAGGAAATGTATGAAGAAGAAAATATATTTGGTTTACATTAGTTTGAGTGGCAATACAGAAAGTTTTGTGAAACGCCTAAAGTCCTTTTTCCAATTTCAAACTGACTGGGAGATTGAACTGGTCCATGTTAAAGATTTGGTCAAGCAGGATATTCCTTTCTATCAGCTAGATGCACCCTTTGTCGCCTTTTTACCAACCTACTTAGAAGGTGGAAATGGAGTGGACAACGGAGATGTGGAAATTCTGACCAATCCTCTTGGAGATTTTATCGCTTTGGGGACAAATGCAGAGCTCTGTCTGGGTGTCGTTGGCTCAGGCAATCGGAATTTCAACAACCAATATTGTCTGACTGCTAAGCAATATGCTGAGCGATTTAATTTTCCTGTTATAGACACCTTTGAACTTAGAGGGATGCAGAATGACATTGAACGCATTGGTCGGAAGATAATGGAATTGATGTAAAGAGCCTCAACTCAGCTTTATGCTGGGTTGTTTTTTTGTCACACAAAAAAACTCACCAGCGTGACCAGTGAGTTTTAAGGAGATTATGAAAAATATTTAGGATTGACTATAGTATACCTCAGACTATATCGTGTTTCATCGGTCTAAAGTCCTATTTGTCTTCTAAAATGCAAATACTCTGTCCTGCAATTGTGATTTTTTGCTGATCACACTCTTCGACTGGAGGATAGTTGTAGAGAACTGTCTTATTTTTTTCACGTTCATAGGTAAAGTCGCTATCCGCAAAGTTGATGATAAATTGAATGGTCTTTTCTTCACTTGTCACTTGATAGCGAAGAACATATTCAGTTAACCAGTAGAAATCACAAGTTTCTTGGATACTTTCGTAGTTATCCTGGCTGAGTATTGGATTATTTTTGCGGAAGGTAATTAATTCCTGAATGAATTCGATATGTTCCTTATAGCGAATAGCTCGTGTCCAGTCCAGACGGTTGATACGGTCAGGGACATTGTAAGTATTATCTATTTCATCTTTTGTACGGAAAAATTCCTGTCCGCTGTGAATGAAGGCCATACCCTGAGAGATTAAGATGAGCTGGAGACCAAAACTTGCAGCACGTTTCTGCTGTTGAGGTGTCCAGTTTGGATTCTCAATATGGAAATAGTCAAATGCTGTAGCATTATCATGGCATTCGATGTAGTTGAGGGACTGTTGAGGCGTTAAGAAATGGCTTAATCGGCTACCAGTCAGGAGATGTTGTACCTTTTCGTGCAATTGCTTATCTACTAGACGGTTTGGATTGAGCAAGAGTTTCTTAAAGGTATCACGGTAATCGTCATTGAAGAAGCTGATTTCAGGTAAATGCTCTGCATTATACTGGTGAGCCAGCTTTTCAAATTCGAGGCCTGTTGCCATTTTCCAGCCTTCGCCATAGAGGTAGACATTTGGGTGAATGGCAGATAATTCAGTTTGAATCTGGTTGATTGTTTCGCTATCTAAAATACCCATAAGGTCGAAACGGAAGCCATCAAAACCATAGAGTTCTAGCCATTGGCGAAGGGATTGTTTGATGTAGTTGCGGACCATACTGCGCTCGCTGGCAACGTCGTTACCGCAGAATGTCCCGTCTGTTCGCATGCCGTGGTCATCATAGCGATAGAAGTAGCCTGGAACGATAAGCTCAAATGCGTACTTTTCAGCATGATAGACGTGGTTGTAAACAACGTCCATAATAACGGAAATATCTGCATCATGGTAGGCCTGAATAGCTTCTTGTAGCTCTAGAATACGTGCGTAAGGATCATTTGGTTGGCTAGAATAGGAACCTTCTGGCAGATTGTATTGCATAGGGTCGTAGCCCCAGTTGTAAACAGCTTGGGGTTTATTTTCATCCACACTGCCAAAATCATAAACAGGCAATAATTGAATATGGGTAACGCCTAGTTCTCTGATGTAATCCATTCCTAGCTTCATTCCATCCATGATAGGAGACTCTGTCAATCCGAGAAATTGACTGCGATGCTTGAAACCAGCTTCTTTTTGCCATGAGAAATCACGGACGCTCATTTCATAGATAATGGCCTGAGAGATAGGTTGTTGGGTCTTAGCACGACGGATTTTATGAAGTTTATCTGGATTGATAACGTAGCTGTCACCTGAGTTGGCTGTGGAAGACAGGGCGTAGGGATCGTGAACGGAAATCCATTCACCGTTTACTTTGTGGAGATAGTGATAGCTGTGCGCTTCTAGGTCTCCTTCAACAGTAATTTCCCAAACTCCTTTTGCTCCCTTAGTCATTGCACGTGGGTTTCCTTCTAGAACAAGAAAAACTTGCTTAGAAATAGGTGCCCATAACTTAAAGGTTGTTGCCTCTGGTCGATAGGTTGCTCCCAAGTCTTGCCCATTGTATGTATAACTTTGTTCAAAAAGTGTAGAGCGAACGATATGACCATAGCCGAGTTCAGCTTTATTACGGTCCTGGTCGTAGATGGTATAGTCCTTGTCCAATGTCAATGCATGGAGGCTGGTTAGATAATAGATAACGAGATTATCTACTTCTAGACAGGAATGGATAAAAAGTTGAGACGTAGCATCATTTGATTCGAGTGAGAAGCTCATATGTTCGGAGTCGAATCGTTTTTCCATGACCAAGCGAATAGTTGCTACATCATCAAGGAATGCTTGGAATTGTCGTAATGCCATGAGCCAAAAGGCTCCTTTCTAAGTTAGAGTTCGGTAATGGTATGTGGAATGACACGTCGGTAGCAGACTTGCTTGTCTTCCTTGTTGTCATTGATGATTTGGTGCAGAGTGTTGAATGCGACACGTCCTAGTTTAATAGCGTGGACGTCAACGTAGGCTTCAATATCTAGTTTTGGCTTGACGGAGTCGAAAGAAATGATAGGAAGTTTAACTCCGACTTCGTTGAGATATTTGACAACACCTTCGGCAACGGAAGTGTCGGTTGTGACGATTGCATCCAGGTCTTGTTTGAGTAATTTCTTAGAAATTTTATAGGCACTGTCTTCGAGAAGGAAGCCAGACACAAACTTGACCTTGTTTTCATCCAGGGGAATATTGTGTGATTTAAGGGCGTTCTTGTAACCTGTATAACGGTCTTGAGATACGACCAACTCTTTGTTACCAGCGACGAAGGCAATGTTTTTGTAACCTTTATTGATGAAGTAGTTGGTAGCTTCAAAGCCGGCCTGGATATTATCATTATCAACTAGTGATATGAATGGAGAATCCGCCTTACCAAGAATGAGGAAGGGGAATTTGTGTTGGATAGCCAATTGTACCAATGGATCGTCGGGCTTGGAATAGAGGAAGATGAGGCCGTCCACTCGTTTGCCGTAGACCATCTGAGAAATCGCTTCTAGACGTTGTTCTTCATTCTTTCCTGTGGAGATTTGGATGGCATAATTATGATCTGCTGCAACTTGAGAAATTCCTCGTAAGGCAGTAGGGAAGAAGGGGTTTTGATAGAAAACATCCGAGTCATCTGGCAAAACCAGTCCGATAACCTGTGTATAGCTAGAAACTAGGCTTCGAGCGTTGAGGTTTGGATGGTAGTTGAGATCCGCCATGGCTTTCCTAACCAAGTCTTTCGTTTTTTGGCTAATGGCAGAGCTATTTTGAATGACACGAGTAACTGTAGATGGCGAGACACCAGCTAATTTAGCCACATCTTTGATGGTTGCACGCATATAGACCTCCTAGATTTCATCTCTGAATTTTGTTTTGAAAAATACCCATAACAAGCATAGCACAAATAGGATATTTTGTATGGTTAGAAGGGTAGTCACAGGTTGACCAAATAGTCCAATTAGACAGGCTATAAGAGTAGGCAGGCCCAGACAGTTGAGAGCAAAATTATAGCACTCTGCAAACGTTTCAAAATGGAAGAAACGAGACTTTTTAGTCAAAAAGAGGAAGAAGCTGGCTCCTAGTAAGATGAAGAGTAGGTTTGTTGTTAAAATAAAGGTCGAAATAAGAGTGATGGACAGTCCGACAGCTGCTCGGTTGGCTTGATACCATTTTTTAGAGATGGCTGCAGTTAATGTCTCCTTACTAGCAAAATCGTCAGTATTCAAACCTTCATAAGTCAATTCGCTTAGAATATCACTTCCTTTACGAATAGTCAGAGACTGATTGGCGAATTGATAAGTAAAGTCAGAACTAGAGCTAACGGTATCACCAAATGTCACTTGCTCCCAGTTAGTATTTCCAGTATAGGTTAGGTGGTTGTTTTCGATGACTGCATGTTGACGGAGGTCATCTACGACCTGATCTGTCAGAGGTGAATAGATACCTTCTACGAAATTTTCTAAAGGATAGGTTTCGAGATTGACAGTCTGTAGGGAGCTCGGAATGAGCAAGAGCGCCACTAAAAAAAGCGTTGTAAACAACCGTTGCCAAAGGTTCATTAGTCTACGATTGGCAAACATATTTCTTGGAGAGAAGATACTAGAAAAATAGGAAAAAGGATATGGGAGCATTCGTTGGACCTTTCATAAATATCAATGTTTCCCCTGAAAAGGGAAAAGGTGGGACAGGGTTATCCCTTGTCGCCACCGCTTGTTAAACCAGATACAAAGTTCTTTTGTAGGAAGAAGAATAGGATACTGATAGGGAGGGCAATAAGAATGGCACCTGCCGCAAAGTAGGCAATCTTCATATTTTTCACATCACTGATGAAGGTTTGAAGGCCGACAGCTACAGTATAGAATTCTTTTTCACGAAGCAAGAATTTGGATAGGATGTAATCTCCAAAAGGTCCCATGAAGGCCCAGAGCGCTTGTACAGCAATCATTGGACGAACGAGTGGGAGGACGATTTGCCAGAACCGTCTGAAGTGACCGGCACCGTCTAGTTTTGCAGATTCATCAAGTGAGATTGGCACCGTATCGAAGTAGCCTTTCATGAGCCAAGCGTTCATTGGGATACCACCACCGACATAAAGGAAGATGAGGAACCAGCTTTGGTTGAGCGCATTGAGCATGAGGGCCATAACGAAGAAGGCGGTAAGAGCAGCCATGGTTGGTACCATTTGGATAATCAAGAAGAAGACCAAACTCTGCTTACGAGCGATGAAGTTATAGCGACTATAAGCGTAACCCGCTAGTACCACTATACTTGTTTGAATAACCATTGTCAAGAGAGCAATGATAAGCGTATTGAGGTACCAGGTTCCGTATAGAGTCTCGCTAAAGAGCTTGCTGAAATTGTCTAGTGTAAAGTTGATATTGCTATCCAATTTGAAGGCAACCACGTTACCAGACTTGAAGGCGGACATGATTGTAATCAAGAGAGGATAGATGATGATAACAGACAGAACAATCAGATAGAGATAGGTTAAGGTCTGATTGATTCTACGTCTAAATTTTACAGATAATTTCATCTTATACATCCTCCATTTCAAAAGCATTTAGTTTTTTGAAAGCAATCATGGAAATACTGATGACAATCATTGAGATAATCAATGTAACTGCTGCCGCCATTGAGTATTGAGGTGATGTACCTGTGGTTAATTTATAAATCCATGAAATCAAGATGTCAGTTGAACCTGCTCCACCACCGACGCTACCAGGACCACCATTGTTGAAGAGGTAGATGATAGAGAAGTTGTTGAAGTTGAAGGTGTATTGACTGATTAGTGTTGGAGCTGCTACTGCTAAAATCATCGGAAGGGTGATGTTACGGAATTTTTGAATGGCACTTGCACCATCAATGTAAGCAGCTTCGTACAAGTCGTTTGGAATGGATTGTAAAATACCCAAGGTCAAAACATAGATATAAGGGAAACCAAGCCAAGCCTGCATCATAATGAGAGCAACTTTAGTCCAGAATGGGTCGGTCTTCCAAGGGATAAGGAAATTATCGATGAATGGTAGGAATTTGCTCAAGAATGGCAATACCTGTGTGTTAATAGCGCCGACACTATCGTTGAACATGTTACTAAAAGTCAAGATAGTTACGAAGGCAGGAACAGCCCATGGGAGCAAGAAGATAACACCGAAGATACGTTTTCCTTTGATGAATGGTTGATTTGCGATGATGGCTGTCAAGATACCGATAACAATTTGAGCTGTTGAAGCGCAGAGTGCCCAGATAATTGTCCAGCCAAGTACAGAACCAAATGCGGTACGGAATGTGCTTAGTTTCCAGATGTTTGTAAAGTTGGTAATACCAATCCAATCCAACAATGCGCTTGGTGGCAGGTGTTTGAAGTCGTAGTTTGTAAAGGCGATAAACAATGTAACGACAACTGGGAAGATGATAGCAAAGGTCATCGCAATATATGATGGGATAATCAAGAGATATGGGAAACCATTCTCATAGATACCTTTTACCATTTCTTTTAATGTGGTAGCCACTGGCATCCCTGAATTCCATCGTTTCGCAGTATCACGTGCGTCTTTTAGGTTGAGTGCATAGAAAGCGAGATAGACAACTGTGATAATTAAGTGGAAAGAACCACGAATCAGCATGAATAGCGAATTATCTTGTCCACGAACACTACCGAGGGTAATCAAGTTGCCTAATTCACCAGCTGCAATAGCAATAAAATAAACAAGGAAGGCAAGCGTAACACCTAAAAAGATGTATCCTTTGGCTTTTTGTTTATTGTAGATTTGTCCGAGACCAGGGATCAGGGACAAAAGGAGTGCCTTACCTGGATTTTGTTTCATAGTCATAGTCTCCTTATATAGCTTCTGAATAGATGGTGGATGTTATCGTCATTTAGTTTTTCTTTTATTACTTCGTTAACTCGCCTTGCCTAACTTCAGTTATGCCTGCGGCTCATTGCCTCGTACTAAAAGTAAACTAAAAGACTATATCTATTCAGTTTATCGTTAAGTAATAAAGTAGACTGGGAAGAGAACTCCCAGTCCAACTTTAAACTTGACTAGTTGCTGTGTTTTTGAGCAATTTCGTCTGCAATAGCTTTCACAGCGTCTGTTGCAGCAGTCTTAGCGTCTTTTGAACCACTTGCAGCTTCGAAGAGCATGTTACCAGCTGGTGTCCAAACTGAACCCATTTCTGAGATGTTTGGCATTGGTTGAGCTGAAGCAAACTGGTTGATAACTGCAGTTGTCAATTCGTCTTTTTTGCTTACAGCATATTCACGAGCTTCAGTGTTAGCTGGAACTTCGTTTGTAGCGTCGTAAAGTGCTTTTTGTTGGTCTGTAGCAGTCAAGAAGTCAACAAACTTTTGAGCCATTTCTTGGTTTTTAGCACCTGCTGGAACAACCCATGCTTTACCACCACCGAATGCTGAGTAGTTTTTGCCGTTTACAAGAGTTGGTATTGTTGCTACACCATAGTTTACACCAGCTTCTTTATATGAAGCTGCTTTCCAAGGACCTTCGATGATAGCAGCTGCTTTACCGTCTGTAAATTGAGTGTTAATCAAGTTGTTTGCAGCAGTACCGTCTTGAAGACCTTGAGGCCATTTTTCGTACCAAGTTTTAGCGTATTCAATTGCTTTGATGGCACCTTCATTAGCAAGTCCGATGTCTTTTGGATTTGTACCATTTTCACCGAATACATAGCCGCCGTAACCAGAAAGAAGTCCGTATGTATAGTAGAAATTCGTCCAGTCAGCTAGGAATGCTGAAGTTTTACCCTCTTCACCAGCAAATGCGTATTTACTGTCTTTAGCAAGTGTTTCAAGTTCTGCAAATGTTTTAGGAGCTTCAGTCAACAAGTCTTTGTTGTAGTAAAGAACAAGTGTTTCGATAACCGCAGGTGAACCATAAACTTTACCACCGTTTGTTACAAGAGCAGTTGTTGTGTCATCTGCTTTGCTATCATCTGCAAGAGTCAATTCAGATAGTTGACCTTCAGAACCAAGGCTACCTACACGGTCGTATGGTGCCATCATAACGTCTGGGGCTGAACCTGATTGGTTATCCAATGATAAGTTATCCAAACCAGTTAAAGCATCACCAGTTTTAACGGTAACAGATACACCATTTTCTTTTTCGAAGCTAGCTTTGACATCGTTGATGTAAGATTCATAACCTTGGTCAACGTAGACAGTCAATTCTTTGCTACCTTCAGCAGACTTAGATGCCTCTGTTGATGAACCTGAGTTTGAGCATGCAGCTAAAACAGCAGTTGATGCAGCAAGAAGAGCAACGCTCTTAAGGAGATTGTGTTTCATTTTCTTCCCTCCGAAGATAAATAGTTTTGTGTGACGCTTGCTTTGCGCAAACGTTTTCCTAAGTTGACTTCATTATACACTAGATTGAATCCGTTTGCAAGCGTTTTTATAAAAATTTTTAAAATTTTTTTGAGTTTAAAAAAATATAAGAATTTTTTTGCACATATTAATGAAAAGAAATATGGAATGGCATGTGAACTAACAGAATTAAATGGAAATTTCTTGATTTGTTACCGTTTTCAGTATATAATAAAAAAGAGAAAACGTTTGCGTTGTGCAAGCGGATTAGATAGGAGAACTTATGAAAGTAAGACAGAGTGGTGTGCTGATGCACATTTCATCATTACCAGGAAAATATGGAATTGGTTCCATGGGACAATCGGCCTATGAATTTGTTGATTTTTTGGTAAGAACTAAGCAACGCTATTGGCAAATCTTACCTTTGGGAACAACCAGTTATGGAGATTCTCCTTACCAGTCATTTTCAGCTTTTGCAGGGAATACTCATTTTATTGATTTCGATATATTGATTGAGAAAGGCTGGCTGGCAGCAGAGGATTTACAAGGTGTTGAGTTTGGGCAGAATCCTACAGAGGTAGATTACGCAGCCATTTTTTATGCTCGCCGTCCATTACTGGAGAAGGCAGTTGCCAACATGAAGGCACAAGGCCTGCCAGAAGATTATTGGATGTTCTTAGGGGAGAATGACTTTTGGATTCATACCTTTGCGGAGTATATGGCTATAAAAGAGCATTTTGATCTCAAACCTTGGACAGAGTGGGAAGATCAAGGGGCGCGCTTACGTTACCACGATACCTTGGAATATTATCGTCACTTGTTGGCAGATCGAATTGATTATCACCGTATTACACAATATTTATTCTTTTCGCAATGGAAGGCTTTAAAGGCTTACGCCAATGCCAAAGGTGTTGAGTTTGTTGGGGATATGCCGATTTATATCGCGGCTGATTCTGCCGACATGTGGGCTAATCCACATTTCTTTAAAACGGATGAAGAAGGCAAGCCGAGTGTGGTTGCAGGATGCCCACCAGATGCCTTTTCGGAAATTGGTCAGCTTTGGGGCAATCCGATTTATGATTGGGAAGCGATGAAACAAGACGGCTTCACTTGGTGGGTTGCACGTTTACGAGAATCTTTCAAGATTTACGATATGGTTCGTATCGACCACTTTATCGGCTTTGCCTCCTTCTGGGAAATTCCAGCAGGTGAAGAAACAGCTGTAAATGGCTATCGTGTCGAAGCACCAGGTTTTGAATTATTTGATACAATCAAGCGTGAACTCGGAGACTTAAATATTATTGCTGAGGATTTGGGATCTGTGACAGATAAGGTCATCCAATTACGTGATACGACAGGTTTTCCTGGTATGAAAGTCCTGCAATTTGCCTTTGACCCTGAGGGCGACAGCATTGAAATGCCACATAACCATCCTAATAATGTGGTGGCATATACGGGAACCCATGATAATGATACGATTCTTGGCTGGTACGAAAATGAAACAACGAAAGAATCGCGTGCATTCTTAGATAAGTACAGCAATCGTCGTGAGGGCGAAACGGTTAGTCATGCTCTCTTCCGCCTGCTCTTTGGTTCGCCTGCCTTTATGGCGGTGGCTACTATGCAGGACCTACTTGGTTTGGATGGTTCAGCTCGCATGAACTTGCCAAATACACTTGGTGGTAACTGGACTTGGAGAATGACGGCAGATCAATTGACACCAGAGATTGAAGCGGAATTGCTAGATCTTACAGAAACCTATCGTCGGGTTAATGTGCATTTGGTTGATGAAAAGTCAGAATAAAATGAACTCCTCTAAGCAGCTAACTTAGAGGAGTCTTTGTTATCTCTGTTGTCGGACATAGAGCCAGTAGCGAATCCAGTAGTAGATGGTGTAGAGTAGGCAGGCTACGATAGTCCAAATGAAAAATGTATTCAGTACTTTAGCAAGACTTGGCAATAACCAGTTAATCAGTAGAGTAACTACAAAAATAATCACTCCGATATAGGTGGGTAATTTCTTCATGAGTTTTCCTCCTTTGAATTTAGTATAACAAAATTATATTTGCAGTCAAATGAAATATATGATTGACAATATAAAAATATGAGTATAAAATATAGAAAAAAGGAGGCTATTATGAAAAGACCAATTCATTTGTATATCTTTGTTGTGCTGTCATCTATTGCGAGCGTAGTGCGTGTCTTTAATGTGTTTTTTGCGAAGTACGATGAGGCAGCTGTGCGTCAATTGTTGCAGAATTTTAATGTTGAGGGGATTGATGAGGCATATTTTACCTACATGAGAGAAACTATCAATTTCCAGACGAATCTTGTCAATAAGGCATTTGCAGTTGTGCTATTACTTGCTGTGATTGCGACGATTGTACTGCTTTTCCTCAAGAAAAATGAGCAGGCTTCTTATGCCTACCTGGGTTATCTTTTTGTAACTCTCTTATTTTCGACCTATGCTTTTATTGGTGAGAAAGGGTTGAGGCAAATTTATACTGATTCAGTTATGCGTCAGTCAGTAGAGGCGCAGGCAATGATGAATTATATTATTCGAGTTGTCCTATTTGCTATCTATTTTGGGGTAACTATTTTCTTCCATCTACGTAAACCGAAAGAAAAACCGAGCACAGCTATTAATTCGACAGATATTTAATGAAAAAGCACAGTCTAAAAAGATTGTGCTTTTAAATATTGTCTTTTTTGTGATCAGGAGATGGCGATGTAGCGTCGGGCACCTGAGTAACTGATATAGCTAATCCATGTGCGACCTTCGGCAGTAATAACTTTATCATAGCGAACGACTGAGCCAGCTCCGTAGAAGGTGATTTCAGGACTGGACAGACTTGGATTGTTGCGGACACTAGAGTAGGACTGGATGGTGTAGCTTCCTGATGCTGGTAGGCTGTTGTTTGTAGATTGAGTAATGGTAGGTTGGATAGCGATATAGCGCCGAGCTCCAGAATAGCTGATATAGCTAATCCATTGTTGTCCGTCGGCTTCAAGAACCTTGTCGTAGCGGACGCTTTCGCCAGCATAATAGTAATCGAGGGTAGGGCTAGATAGACTAGCTTGAGATTTGATGGCCAGTTGGCTGGTAAAAGTATAGGTGCCGCTTGGGGCTAAGGCGGGTTGAGAGTTGGTTGTTCCCGCTCCGAGGTCTTTAAAATGAATGTAGCCGCTAACGGCATTTTTGGGGATAACTCGCCTTCCGTAGGTATAGCGAACGCCGTAGTTGTATTCCTCAATCTCTACGGTATCTCCATTTACTGCAGAAACCCATGCGACATGCATGGGAGTTTCCCACCAGGCAACGGCGCCGACAGTAGGTGTCATGTTAACTTGATAACCTTCTTGTTTGGCACGATGGCCCCAAACATTGGCATCACCATAGGCAGGTGGTAATGTAAAACCGTTCACTGTGCTAAGTCGAAAGGCTACAAAGGAGGTGCACTGGCGTGTGTAGAGTCTCCATGGATCGACTGCATCAATTGCTGTGTAGGGATAGTCATCTCCTCGCGCATTGGCTGAGGCTGAAGGTGGGGATTGTAAATTGATACCGACAATGAAAATGGCGGCTAGAAGCTGACAGGCGATTCCTTTTCTTCTCAAGAATGTTTTCATTATTTCATTTCTCCTTGTGTAGTAGATGTAGAGGCATCACGTGTACCTCCCATCTATATATTCGTAATTGAAATGAATCTTTTTGATTTTCATTTGGCATAAGGAGTTGTTGTGATAAGGAATCGGAAACGATAGTAGGCAATGTGGTAGAAAAAAAGCCTCGGCTGATGGCCGAAGGCTTTGATTACATTTTTTCTGGTGCTTTTACGCCGAGAAGACGTAGAGCTTCTTTGAGGACAAGTCCTGTTGCGTAGGCAAGTGCTAGACGGCTGTCACGCTCTGGGCTTTCATCCAAGATACGCGTGTGTGCGTAGTACTTGTTGAAGGATTGAGCTAGGTTGATAGCATATTTAGCGATGAGAGATGGGTCAAATTTGTCGCCAGCACGTTCTACAACGTTTGAGAAGTTTTGGATGTGCTTGATGATTTCCCAGCTTTCTGCGTCAGCTAGTTTGTAGTCATTTTCTGCGCTTGGTACAAAGTTGGCTTTGCGCAGGATAGACTGGATGCGGGCGTATGCGTATTGTACGTAAGGACCTGTTTCGCCCTCGAAGGAAACCATAGCTTCTAGGTCGAAGTCGTAGCCATTGTCACGGTCGGTTTTGAGGTCGTAGAACTTAACAGCGCCGACACCAACTGCGTGTGCCACTTCTTCCTTGTTTTCAAGGTCAGGGTTTTTAGCTTCGATTTGAGTAAGGGCGCGTGAAATAGCTTCATCTAGAGTTGGCTCGAGTAGGATAATATTTCCTTTACGAGTAGAGAGTTTTTTCTTATCCTTGGTAACCAGACCGAAGGTGATGTGGGTCATATCGTCGCTCCAGTCGAAATCCATTTCTTTCAAGACAGCCTTGAGCTGTTTGAAGTGGTTAATTTGCTCCTGACCAACGACATAGATGCTTTTCACAAAATCGTAAGTGCGTTTGCGGTACATAGCTGTTGCCATGTCACGTGTGATGTAAAGTGTTGCACCGTCTGTTTTCATGATGAGGGCTGGTGGAAGATTGTAGCTTTCAAGGTCAACGATTCTCGCACCTTTAGATTCTTGAAGAAGCCCTTTTTCTTCTAAGATTTGGATGCCTTCGTCCATCTTATCGTTGTAGAAAGCTTCGCCATTATAGCTGTCGAAAGTTACATCGAGTTTGTCGTAAATGCGGTTGAATTCGACCAAGCTTTCATCACGGAACCATTGCCATAGCTCGTGAGCTTCTGGATCGCCATCTTCCAATTTTTTGAACCATTGACGAGCTTCTTCGTCCAACTCAGGCTTTTCTTCCGCTTCAGCGTTGATACGCACATAGAGTTTGAGGAGTTCTGAAATTGGGTCTGCTTCGACCGCAGCCTTGTCACCCCAAAGTTTGTAGGCAACAATCAACATACCGAACTGTTTACCCCAGTCACCCAAGTGGTTGATGCGGATTGGCTTGTAGCCAAGCTTTTCGTGGATGTTAGCAAGGGCATCACCGATAACGGTTGAGCGCAAATGTCCAACTGAGAATGGTTTAGCAATGTTTGGGCTAGACATGTCGATGGTTACATTGCGTCCTTGACCAATGTTGAGTTTACCGTATTGGTCTTTTTCAGTAATAACATCTGTCAAGACTTGGTGGGAGATAGCAGCCTTGTCCAAGAAGAAGTTGACGTAAGGACCAGTTGCAACAACGTTCTCAAAGCCAGTTGTATCGAGTTTTTCAACGATGTCCGCTGCGATAGCCTGTGGAGCCTTGCGTTCCACTTTAGCAAGTGAGAAGGCTGGGAAGGCAATATCGCCCATTTCTGATGATTTTGGTTTTTCTAGCAGATTGTAGATAGCTTCCACTTCCAAACTCGGAAGGATGGCAGCCAATCTTTCTGCAATCACTTGTTTTTGATTCATATAGGATTTCCTCCAAAGTTATTGATTCTATTTTAACACATTTCTAGGCTAATAGCGGGGAAAAGTGTTATAATATTTCTATAAATATACATTTTGAGGTAAAATGATGAATAAAGCAGGACGACATGATTTAATAAAGGCCATGATTCGTCAAGAAAAAATAGGGCGACAAACGGATATTCAGCAAGGTTTAGAGGCTCGAGGGGTAGTGGTAACCCAGACAACCTTGTCTCGTGATTTACGTGAGTTGGGAGTGATAAAAATTCATGAAAATGGGCGTTCATTTTATTCCTTAGCTATCGAAGAAGAGCGCGTGAATTTTATCCAATTATTGGCACAATATGCGTATAAAGTAGATAGGGCTAGTTTTATTCTGGTCCTTCATTCAGAGCTGGGAGAAGCGGCCTTGATGGCCAATATCATTGATGCAGAAAAGCCAGAGACTATTTTGGGAACGCTGGCGGGAGCTAATACACTTTTAGTTATTTGTCGAGATGATGTAGCGGCTCAGCAAGTTGAAGCGGAGATTAACTACTATTTGAATTAGAACAGGGAGAGATGATGGCAACAGAAAAAATTTCTCCGGGAATGCAGCAGTATCTGGATATAAAAGCACAGTATCCAGATGCTTTTTTGCTTTTCCGTATGGGAGACTTTTATGAGTTATTTTATGAAGATGCGGTAGAAGCGGCACAGATTTTGGAATTGTCCTTGACCAGTCGTAATAAGAATGCGGAGAATCCGATTCCTATGGCGGGGGTACCGTATCATGCGGCACAACAGTATATCGACACACTTGTTGAATTAGGGCATAAGGTCGCTATTGCTGAGCAGATGGAAGATCCTAAGCAGGCAGTCGGCGTGGTCAAGCGGGAAGTAGTGCAGGTCATTACTCCTGGTACGGTAACAGATTCGTCCAAAATGGGAGCCGACAGTAACTATTTGGTTGCGATTGACCGTCAGGGAGTGCAGTTCGCACTTTCTTATATGGATGTGTCAACAGGTCAGTTTTTTGTGACTAGTTTGGATGATTTTACCAGTCTTTGCGGTGAAATCCGCAATTTACGGGCACGTGAATTGGTCATCGGCTATGCTCTCTCAGAGGAAGAGGAGCAGGTCTTCTCGAATCAGATGAACTTGTTGCTCTCTTTTGAAGATGAGGTGACGGAGGATGTTCAGTTGATTGACAACTCGCTGACGGATTTGGAAAAGGCTGCGGCGGGTAAAGTCCTCAGCTACCTTCATCGGACTCAGATGCGAGATCTGAGCCACTTGCAAAAGGTGGTCCATTATGAAATCAAGGACTATCTGCAAATGGACTATGCAACCAAGTCTAGTCTGGACCTGCTTGAAAACGGTCGGACAGGCAAGAGGCATGGTAGTTTGTACTGGTTGCTAGACGAAACCAAGACAGCCATGGGTATGCGACTATTGCGGACATGGATTGATCGTCCCTTGATTGACCTTAAGCGGATTGAGAATCGTCAGGCTGTAGTTCAGGTTTTTCTGGATTACTTCTTTGAACGGAGTGACTTGGTCGAGGCTTTAAAAGGTGTCTATGACATCGAACGCTTGGCCAGTCGGGTGTCTTTTGGAAAAACCATGCCCAAGGATCTCTTGCAGCTCTCCCAGACTCTGGGAAATATCCCAGCAATCAAGAATATCTTGCTACAAATCAATGAGCCTGCTCTAGGCAATCTGGTAGCTGGATTGGACCCAATTCCAGAACTGCATGCTCTCATCAGCTCTGCTATTGACCCAGAAGCCCAAGGGACCATCACAGATGGAAACATCATCCGTACGGGCTTTGACGAAACGCTGGATCAGTACCGTCTGGTCATGCGTGAGGGAGCGGGTTGGATTGCGGAGATTGAGGCCAAGGAGCGTGAAGCGTCTGGTATCAACAATCTTAAGATTGATTACAATAAAAAAGACGGTTACTATTTCCATGTGACCAATTCCAATCTGGGCAATGTGCCTAGTCATTTCTTCCGTAAGGCGACCTTGAAAAACTCGGAGCGCTATGGAACGGAAGAGTTGGCTAAGATCGAAGGGCAGATGTTGGAGGCGCGTGATAAGTCTGCTAATTTGGAGTACGAGATTTTCATGCGGATTCGCCAAGAGGTTGAGAAGTATATTGGTCGCTTGCAGAAGTTGGCTCGGACCATTGCAACCATCGATGTTTTGCAGGCCTTTGCAGTTGTGGCGGAGCAGCAACATTTGGTTTGTCCACGCTTTACAGATCAAAGAGAACTGACCATTGACCGTGGTCGTCATGCGGTGGTGGAGAAGGTCATGGGCAAGCAGACCTACATTCCCAACTCCATTCATTTGGATACGGATACGCATATGCAACTGATTACAGGACCTAACATGAGTGGTAAGTCTACCTATATGCGTCAGTTGGCGGTCATCGTCATCATGGCGCAGATGGGCTCCTATGTGCCTGCGGATCAGGCTGCATTGCCGATTTTCGATGCTATTTTCACTCGTATTGGGGCGGCAGACGACTTGGTTAGTGGTCAATCAACCTTCATGGTCGAAATGATGGAGGCCAATAAGGCGGTCCGTCTGGCGACAGATCGTTCGCTCATCCTCTTTGACGAACTTGGACGGGGAACGGCCACCTATGATGGTATGGCTCTGGCTCAGTCTATCATCGAGTACATCCACGACAAGATTGGAGCCAAGACCCTCTTTGCCACCCACTACCATGAGTTGACAGACCTTAGTCAGACCTTGGAACACCTAGAGAATGTCCATGTATCGACCTTGGAGAAGGACGGCCAAGTCACCTTCCTCCACAAGATTGCCCAAGGTCCAGCTGACAAGTCCTACGGGATTCATGTGGCTAAGATTGCGGGAATGCCAGAGGAGCTATTGGAGCGGGCGGATAGGATTTTGCAGACGCTTGAAAACCAAGCTCCTACTGCACCAACTCACCCAGTTCCGACAGTTGTAGAAGAGCCGTCTGGTCAAATTGACCTCTTCGCAGACACGCCTTCTCACCCAGTCCTTGATGAACTGGCAAAACTGGACATCTACAATATGACCCCCATGGAAGTCATGATGGCAGTTGCGGAGTTGAAGAAGAAATTATAAGACAATGAAAGTCAGGACAGCTGTTCTGGCTTTTTTGCCGTTTAGTCTCTCGGAACCATTATTTCTCTCATAACCTCTGCTATTGTCGGTCAAGGAACTTATCTACCTCTTCTGACTGATTTTTATCTTGGTCTACGCTTTGCTATTTTTCCTAAACTATCGGAAAATGGAGCGGCAAATTAAGGAAATCAACGGTCGTTTGTAGTATAATAGCGGAGTGTCTTATGAAAATTATTTTGACGATTGTCTATAGTTTGGGGGTAGTGTGGAATACTCTCTATATTGCCTATAATGTCGGTAAACTTCCTTTGTTAAATTTGCTTTGGCCTGCTGTGATTTTAGTAGCCTGTGCTATTAACCTGTACTTTTTATGGACTAGAAAACAAGAGTCAGAATAGGCTCTTGTTTTTAGTTATTTTAGAATATGAACTATATATTGTGTAAAAAAAAGAAAATTAACTTTTTGTATACTAGATATTGATTTTTGTTTTGTGAAGTGCTACACTAATAGAAGTGAAGAATTTTGGAGGTTTGTCAGATGAATGTGCAAGAAAATGTCTTACCGAGTATAGAATTATTGGTTTTGAAACGTGATGGACGGACAGTATCCTTTGACCAGGATAAGATTTTTTCTGCTCTTCGGCGGGCAAACCAAGAATTAGAACATCCTGTTTCAGAGGCAGGGTTAAAAATTGTATTAGAAGCTGTTTTGGCTGAAATTGGTCGCCGATTTGAGAAAGATGTTCAAATTTACGAAATTCAAACGGTCGTTGAACAGGAATTGTTAAAGGCTCATTTATATGATTTGGCAGAGCTTTATATTCAATACCGAACACGCCGTGATTTTCGCCGTCATCAGGCTACCGATATTAATTTTGAGATCCATAAGCTGTTGAGCAAGGATCAGTCTGTGGTCAATGAAAACGCTAATAAAGATGCGGATGTGTTCAACACTCAACGGGACCTGACAGCAGGTATTGTCGGCAAGTCTATCGGTCTCAAATTATTGCCAGCTCATGTGGCTAATGCCCATCAAAAGGGGGACATCCATTATCACGACTTGGATTACAGCCCTTATACACCAATGACGAACTGTTGTTTGATTGATTTTAAAGGGATGTTGGCACAGGGCTTCAAGATAGGAAATGCGGATGTAGAAAGTCCAAAATCAATTCAAACAGCTACGGCTCAGATTTCACAAATCATTGCCAATGTGGCCTCTAGTCAATATGGTGGTTGCTCAGCTGACCGTATCGATGAAGTTTTGGCGCCCTATGCGGAACTTAACTACCAAAAGCATTTGAAAGACGCCAAGGATTGGGTGTTAGCAGACAAGCAAGAAGAATATGCGCGTGCTAAAACGCAAAAAGACATCTATGACGCTATGCAGTCTTTGGAGTATGAAATCAACACCCTTTTTACTTCCAATGGACAAACACCCTTCACCTCGCTCGGTTTTGGCCTAGGGACATCATGGTTTGAGCGAGAAATTCAAAAAGCGATTTTGAACATTCGTATCAAGGGTCTAGGGCGCGAAGGTCGGACAGCTATCTTTCCTAAGTTGATTTTCACAGTTAAGCGTGGCTTGAACTTGGAGCCAGATTCTCCAAACTATGACATCAAGCAATTAGCGATTGAATGTGCGACTAAGCGTATGTATCCAGATATGCTTTCTTATGACAAGATTGTTGAGTTGACAGGTTCCTTCAAGGTGCCAATGGGCTGCCGCTCTTTCCTTCAAGGTTGGAAGGATGAAAATGGGCAGGATGTGACATCTGGTCGTATGAACCTAGGTGTCGTAACCGTCAATTTGCCACGGATTGCCATGGAGTCTGCAGGAGATATGGATAAGTTCTGGGAAATCTTTGCAGAACGCATGTCCATTGCCAAAGATGCTCTGGTCTATCGTGTGGAACGAGTGAAAGAGGCAACACCAGCAAATGCTCCAATTCTCTATCAATATGGGGCATTCGGCAAACGCTTGGCTAAGACAGACGCAGTAGATGAAGTCTTTAAAAATCGGCGAGCAACCGTATCTTTGGGGTACATTGGTTTGTATGAAGTTGCGACAGTATTTTACGGTGGCGAATGGGAGACCAACCCAGAGGCAAAAGATTTCACGGTAGATATTATCAAGAAAATGAAAAACTTGGTTGAAGACTGGTCGGATGAATATGGTTATCATTTCTCAGTTTATTCAACACCGTCTGAAAGCCTGACAGACCGCTTCTGCCGTATGGATACAGAGAAATTTGGCATCGTTAAGGACATTACGGATAAAGAATATTACACTAACAGTTTCCATTATGATGTACGCAAAAATCCAACACCGTTTGAAAAACTGGACTTTGAGAAAATTTATCCTGCTGTAGGTGCCAGCGGTGGCTTTATCCATTACTGTGAATACCCTGTGCTGCAACAAAATCCAAAGGCCTTGGAAGCTGTTTGGGACTATGCCTATGACCGTGTAGGTTACTTGGGGACCAATACTCCGATTGACCATTGTTACGCTTGCGATTTTGAGGGCGATTTTGAGCCTACGGAGCGTGGCTTCAAGTGTCCAAGTTGCGGAAATAGTGATCCTAAATTGGTAGATGTTGTTAAACGAACTTGTGGTTATCTAGGCAATCCACAGGCCCGTCCGATGGTAAAAGGACGTCACAAGGAAATTTCGGCGCGTGTGAAACACATGAATGGGTCGAGCTTATAAGTAATAAACAGACTATGTAGAGCTTCCACAGTTCCAGTTAGCTGTGGAAGTTTATTATAAACGAACAAGAGATAAAAAAAGAGGAGAAAACAATGGGAAAATATCAACTAGACGATAAGGGGAAGGCCCTGGTGGCACGCTATCATGAGAAGAATTCCAATGTGAAGCAGGATAAAAAAGCGCGTGTGCAGGAATTGCTCAAACAAGCAAAAAACAAGCAAAAATAGTATGGACTATACAGATATTAGTATTCTCCATACCAATGATATGCATTCCTACATGGAGAATTTTCCTAAGAAGGCGCAACTGATTGCGAATATTCGGGATGGTAATGAGAAAAAGGGGATTCTGAGCTACAGATAGGTCTCCACCCTCAGATGTGGGGCATAGTCCCAGGCGGTGAGGGTTTTCTGGTCAATGGCAGAGCAGTCGAGCTAGACAAGGTTTATCAGATTGTGACCAACTCTTTTGTCTGGAGCGGCAAGGATAACTATGACGATTTCCACAAGGCAGAAATTATACAGGACTTGGGACTGGATATTGACATCATCAGTGAATTTTTCAAAAGACAATATGGAGGTTAGAATGGAACTAAGAAGACCAACTGTGGCAGATAAGGAAACGATTTTGGATATGTTGGCCGAGTTCGAAGCAGCAGGATCTGCTATGGACGGAGGTTTTATCTCTAGGGATGTCGACTTTGAAGACTGGATTTTGAGAAACCAAGATTATGAGGCAGGTCTCAATCTGCCAGACGGTTTTGTTCCTTCCATTCAATATGTGTCATTTGACCAAACAGGTCGAGCCCTTGGTTTTCTCAGTCTACGCCTACGGCTCAACGATTTCCTGCTCAATAAAGGCGGTCATATTGGCTATTCCATTCGCCCGAACGAGCGAGGAAAGGGCCATGCCAAGGAACAACTTCGACTTGGTTTGCAGGAAGCCGCAACCAAAAATATTTCCAAGGTCCTTGTGACCTGCTCGGCAGACAATCAAGCCAGTCGCCGCACGATTGTGGCTTGTGGTGGCGTTTTGGAAGATGTTCGAGACGGGGTAGAAAGATACTGGATTGAGGATTAATGGGAGTGACAAACTACTGAATCAAAACAGGAAAGGAATTGAGATTGGTTCTGCACTAGGCTTGATGGGATCAATCCGAGCTAAAGCATTGGAAGTACCATTTATGGATAAAAACAGTCTGTGTACTGGTAAAACAGAATTCATCCAAACGATCAGATTTCATTTGCTTATGCTCAGGTATTTGAAATGAATAATCCTAAACCACAAGAATGGAAGAGCGAGGAACTTAGTCAAGGGCGAATAATGGACTACAAAGCCTTTAACTTTGTGGATGGAGAAGGAGTCCGTTGCTCTCTATATGTTAGTGGCTGTCTGTTTCACTGTGAGGGCTGCTACAATGTTGCAACCTGGTCTTTTAAAGCTGGGATTCCCTATACCAAGGAGCTTGAAGACCGCATTTTAGCAGACTTGGGTCAGCCCTATGTGCAGGGCCTAACCCTCTTGGGTGGCGAGCCGTTTCTGAACACGGGCACGGTCCTCCCACTCGTAAAGCGAATTCGGAAAGAACTGCCAGAAAAGGACATTTGGTCTTGGACAGGCTACACATGGGAAGAAATGATGTTAGAAACTCCGGATAAGTTAGAGTTGCTATCCTATTTAGATATTCTAGTTGACGGTCGCTATGACCGTACCAAGCGCAATCTTATGCTGCAATTTCGAGGCTCATCGAATCAACGCATCATCGATGTACAGAAATCATTGCAGGAAAAACGAGTTGTCCTGTGGGATAAGTTAAAAAAATAGCCCTTCACAATGTGAAAGGGTTCTTTTTGACCAAATTTTGACCAAATTCACTATAAAACGAGAAAAAGCCTTGATAAAACAAGACTTTCCTCATATCAACCAATCCTCCCTGTAGGGATCGAACCTACGACCCACGGATTAAGAGTCCGCTGCTCTGCCAGCTGAGCTAAGGAAGGTAAAAAATAAAAATGCTGTATTGGTACCGGTTATCCATGGATTGTATTGATCCCGCACGCTAAAAGCAGGTGGGTGACGCGTTTCTAACTTAGTTGCTTCTGGGTGTGCCAGCTTGCATACTGTCAGAGGATCTTTGTCTCCCTAGTAATACAAAAATAGTCGGTCAACACATAGGTATGAATTCGTATACCACAGCAGTTCTTATTTATGATTTAATAATACCACTTTTTTTTGAAAAATCAAGAGAAAAACGGCAAAAATGTAAGCGGTATCAAAGCGTATGTGCCAAAAAACCAGTTCTATCAAGGATTTTGGCGTCTATTTTTTTTCAAATTTTTTATCTTTTCTTGGGTCATACCCAAGGCACGCTCGTATTTTCCGGTGTCGTTGGCGGTGAAGTAGTCCGCATTCAGTAACTTATCGGGCAGGTATTGTTGCTCCACCCATTTTTCAGGATAGGCATGCGGATACTGGTAGCCAATAGCATTTCCCAGCTCCTTACTACCAACATAATGGCCGTCTCGCAGGTGATTTGGGACAGGTAGATGACCATTTTTCCGCAAATCAGCCAGAGCTGCATCCATAGCCAGATAGGCAGAATTGGACTTGGGAGAAAGAGCCAAATCAACGACCACATTGGCAATCAAAATCCGTGCTTCTGGAAAACCGATTTTCTGGGCAGCTTCAAGGGCAGTCACCGTATGAATCTGTGCTTCTGGATTGGCCAAGCCGATGTCTTCGTAGGCAATGACCGTCAAGCGACGAGCCAGACTAGGCAGGTCTTCCGCCTCAATCAAACGAGCGGCGTAGTGGAGGCTGGCATTGACATCGCTGCCCCGAATGGATTTTTGCAGGGCTGAGAGGATGTCGTAGTGGGCATCGCCGTTCTTGTCCATGCTGATGTAGGACTTTTGCAGGCTATTTTCCACGGCGTCTAGATCAATGTGGCGGCTACCGTCGTCGCTTTCCTTGGTCGAAAGCACAGCCAGCTCTAGCGAATTATAGGCGGCACGCAGGTCACCGTTGGTAGCATTAGCTAGGAAGTCCAGAGCCTCAGGCTCAATGGTAATGGGGAAGTCAAAACCACGTTCGCTGTCTGTCA
The DNA here is from genome assembly GCF_044427255.1 of Streptococcus sp. 2021WUSS126. Classification (NCBI taxonomy): domain Bacteria; kingdom Bacillati; phylum Bacillota; class Bacilli; order Lactobacillales; family Streptococcaceae; genus Streptococcus; species Streptococcus sp. 2021WUSS126. The sequence continues at coordinate 41,640 of NZ_JAOTGI010000001.1, forward strand.
GAGCCAGTTCCAAGGCCTGTCGGATGTGGCTGGTTTGCAAAGGCTGCAATTCAAAAATCTGCACCCGACTACGAATGGCGGGGAGAATTGAGAAGAAGGGATTTTCAGTCGTTGCCCCAATCATGATGATATTGCCATTTTCCAAGAGAGGAAGCAGAAAGTCCTGCTTTGTCTTGTTGAGGCGATGAATCTCATCTAGCATGAGGACCAGGCCGCCAGAAAACTTGGCCTCTTCAGCGATTTCCTGCAGGCGTTTTTGGTTGTCGGTCGTGGCATTAAAAGTCCGAAAGGCATACTTGGTCGTGCCAGCAATGGCGGACGCGATCGAGGTCTTGCCAATCCCTGGCGGACCGTAGAGAATCATGGACGACAGCATATTGGCATCAATCATGCGGCGGATAATCTTTCCAGGACCGACCAAGTGTTCCTGGCCGATGACATCATCAATGGATTTGGGCCGCATACGAAGGGCGAGATTGGCTGGCATAGGCTTCCTTTCAGTGAATTTATGGTATAATCATTATACTACAATTTTAGGATTTGGAGAGAAACGAAGATGACGGAGTTGACAGTGAGTGTTTTGGAAGAATACTTGCGTGACCACTATGGGACGACAGTTCCAGAGCAAAGTCTCTTTATGAAATTAGTGGAGGAAATTGGTGAAGTGGCAGAGCTACTGAATCAACGTGCAGGCCGCAAGATGATGGATGGCGAAGACGATAGCTCTGCTCGTCTAGCAGAAGAATTAGCTGATGTTATTCACTATGCTGTAGCCTTGGCAGCGGTGAATCAACTAGATTTAACCAAGTCCATTTTGGAGAAAGACAAGCAGGCTTCCGTCAAATATGGTCGAGAAATAAATTTATTGGAATTTATAGAAAAGAGGAAATAGAATGGCAAAACATGGCTTTTTAGATGTGCTGGAAGCGGCGCTGGATAAACATTTTACCTACGATTATGAACTCAACTGGGACAAGAAAAACCATGCAGTTGAGTTGGCTTTCATCTTGGAAGCACAGAACGCGGCTGGGATTGAAACGGTGGACGACGAAGGCAATGCCTCTGCGGAGGATATTTTCCTAGAGGAGTATGTCCTTTTCTACAACCAGGACAAGTCTCGCTTTGACGAGGAAGACTACCTGGTCGCTCTGCCATTTGACGCCAAGAAGGGCTTTTCAGCAGAGTTTCTGACCTACTTCGCAGGTTTTCTCAAGGACACCGCCGACCAAGGTTTAGATGACCTCATGGACTTTTTGGCGGACCCAGAAGCCCAAGAATTTGCGATTGCTTGGGACGGTGAGGCCTTTGAAAAAGGCAGAGCAGACTTGGTGGAAGGGGAGTTCTACCCATATCCGAGGTATTGAGATGGTTCATGAAATGTTATTGGCTCCAAAACCTTTTGAAATGATGAAGTCTGGTCAGAAGACCATTGAGCTACGACTTTACGATGAGAAGCGCAAGCATATACAAATTGGAGATCGCATCCGTTTTTATTGTACAGAGAATCAGACGCAAACGATCGAGGTGCAAGTATTAGATCTTCACATATTTGATAATTTTGCTCAGTTATACAAAGAACTGGATTTATTATCTTGTGGGTATACGCAAAGCAGTATCAGAGAGGCGAAACCAGAAGATATGGAAGTTTACTATTCGCGAGAACAGTTAGAACAATATGGTGCAGTAGGTATAGAATTGAGGGTAATAGATTCTATTTGACATTCCGTTTCCTCTCTTGCTTGACTGTGGGTGAAACTTTTGCTACTATAAAAATAGAAAAGGCGCTGAGTTCCAGCTCAACGCCCTGACAGGACCATAACGATGGTTCAGCTTTTGGACAAAATAGACCGCCAGCTTGAAATCTTGGGCGGTCTATTTTTTATCTAGCATGGTTACGATGATTGTAATGATCAAACCAAGCATATTTACAAGTAAGCTTGCAAAAGCTATGATGACCATTAGTTCATCTGCTGACAAATCAGGTTCTCCTTTCCGTTGGATTTTGTGTCTATTTGCATAGGCACCACCACCTTTCAGAAATCAGAACCACCGCTCAGATTTTCCTGTCATTTCATTTATTCGAAAATTATTTTGATTTTACTTACCATATAACATTAACTTGTAAAATGGGTTAGAAATCGGTACAATAATACAGTGATTGACGCATAGAAAAGAAAAGGAACAACAAACATGAACTCATGGCAAGAATTAACGATTCACGTGCATCGTGATGCAGAAGAAGCAGTTTCAAATCTGATGATTGAAACGGGCAGTCAGGGGGTGGCCATTAGCGACTCAGCTGACTATGTGGGACAGGAGGACCGTTTCGGTGAACTCTATCCAGAGGTGGAGCAGTCGGATATGATTGCGATTACGGCCTATTATCCTGATACTGTGGATATTGAGGAAGTTAAGGCAGACTTAGCAACTCGCCTGGCGGATTTGACCGGCTTTGGCTTGGAAACGGGTCAGGTCAGCCTAGAAAGTCAGGAACTGGCGGAGGAAGACTGGGCGGACAACTGGAAGAAATACTATGAGCCAGCCCGCATTACCCACGATTTGACTATTGTGCCGTCTTGGACCGACTATGAGGCGACTGCTGGTGAGAAGATTATCCGCCTGGACCCAGGCATGGCTTTCGGTACGGGCACCCACCCGACGACCAAGATGAGCCTCTTTGCCTTGGAGCAGATTCTGCGTGGTGGCGAAACGGTCATTGACGTCGGCACAGGCTCAGGCGTCCTCTCCATTGCCAGCTCTCTCTTGGGTGCTAAGGAGATTTACGCCTATGACTTGGATGAAGTGGCGGTGCGTGTGGCCCAGGAAAACATTGACCTCAATGCCAATACTCGCAATATTCATGTCGCGGCAGGCGACCTTCTCCGTGGCGTTGACATTGAAGCAGAAGTCATCGTTGCCAACATCTTGGCGGATATTCTCATTCATCTGACCGAGGATGCCTACCGTCTGGTCAAGGACGAGGGCTACTTGATTATGAGTGGCATCATAGCGGACAAGTGGGACATGGTGCGAGCATCTGCGGAGGCGGCTGGCTTCTTCCTTGAGACCCACATGATTCAGGGCGAGTGGAATTGCTGCGTCTTCAAGAAAACGGCTGATCGCTCAGGTGTGATTGGAGGCTAGGATGCAGCAGTATTTTGTCAATGGCAGAGCACCGCAGGGCGTTTTTCAGATTACCGATAAGGACACTGCCAAGCATATGTTTTCTGTCATGCGCTTGCAGGCAGATGACCAGATTGTCCTGGTCTTTGACGATGGTATCAAACGCTTGGCACGGGTAGTGGACAACCAGAGCCAATCTGTTGAAATCATCGAAGAACTGGCAGACAATGTCGAATTGCCCGTTTCCGTTACCATTGCTATGGGCTTTCCAAAGGGAGACAAGCTTGAGTTTGTCGCTCAAAAGGCAACGGAATTAGGCATGACCGCCTTATGGGCCTTTCCAGCGGACTGGTCTGTGGTCAAATGGGACGGTAAAAAACTGGCAAAAAAAGCAGAAAAGTTAGAAAAAATCGCCCAAGGAGCAGCCGAGCAAAGCAAACGCAATCGCATTCCAGCTGTTCGATTATTTGAGAAAAAAGTGGATTTTCTAGCTCAGTTGGCAGGATTTGACCAGATTATCCTAGCCTATGAAGAGGCTGCAAAAGAAGGCGAACAAGTCAACTTAGTAAAAATCTTGTCAGGCTTAGAAATCGGCCAATCAGTCCTTGTCATTGTCGGTCCAGAAGGTGGCGTGTCGCCTGAGGAAGTAGCCGCATTTGAAGGAGCAGGAGCGGTCAAGACAGGTCTGGGTCCTCGTATCTTACGAGCGGAGACGGCTCCACTCTACGCCCTTTCTGCCATTAGCTACGCGACGGAATTGATGAGGTAGTCCATGTTTGCTTTAGGTACGATTATCAATACGGTGGTCATTGCCCTGGCAGGTTTGCTAGAGTCTTGGTTTGGACATTTACTGAAAGAACGGCATCAGTCGGGGTTGACGATGGGGAATGTTTGAGTCTTTCTTGAACCTGTTAGAATCCTTTGATTATTGGGGTATAGATAGTTAAATGGTGATTGGTTTCAATAATGAAATTGATTCTGATAAAAAACCAGGCAAGTGGGAAAGACGACTATTCCTAGTAGAGTCCGTCTTCTTATCCTTGCCTAACTTCAGTTATGCCTGCGGCTCATTGCCTCGTACTAAAAGTAAATTAAAAGACTATAAAATACGAATTGCTGTGATTTTCTTTACAAATCCTATATCCAACTTTTTTACCTCACTTTTGATTTCTAGGGTCAGGCTGAAACAGTTTCTTGGGCTGTCTCGGCACAAACTTTGTTTGTTCAATTTCTAACCTCAAGCAATTCTCTCAGATTGCTAGAGCAATCAACTACTGCACTGAGATATTGATACTAACTTAAAGAAGTGGCGTTGTACTTTTTACCTAGCTGGGCTATTATTTGTGCTAGATTGCCTGTGAGTAATTTTTTATTCATGCATGTTAGGCTAAAAGGTGAAAAGTCCTTTTTAGGTAGTTCGGGAATTCTTTATCAAGAATTCAGGGCAGGCTCATATATAATAGCTCAGAAATCTGAGTTTTCTGCAACTAAAATAGCGTCGCCGAAATATTTAAGCTACATCTTTTATTCAATCGAATCCGAAATTAGTCTCTTAATGATTTTGAGAAAAAGTATAATTTTATATATAAAAGCGAACAAAATTAGTTTTAGGGTATCTAGAAACTAGTATTGTTCGTTTTTTGTTTTGTTTATCAATCTGCAGAATGACCAGATGAGGTATTTCAAAAAAACAAATCATTTTGTCCTAGACTCATTAGAGAGTCAGTGTTTGAAATGTAATATGGTGTGATGCATATTTTTTGAAATATGGTTATTTTTATATTAAGGTGACTCTTGTCATTTCCAGATGTTCTTTTTCTATTTTTTCTGTGTTTCTCGCTAAATGTCGCTTGATTTTAGAGGGAAATCAAGTAAGATTGTATATGGAAAAAATCTGTATAAGTGTTATTGTAAAAAGTGAAAACTAGAGGAAGATTGCAGGGAACTTACGGTGATTTGCTGTTTATATTATAGTAAATTGAAATAATGGTATTTGAACTATCAATTTCATGTAAGCTTAATAAGTATTAAAGTTGATTTTGTTTATATTTAGAACCGAAAAAGATAATGTCCCTGTATCTCAACTTTAGCAGATTTAGACACAAACCAAGGAGTACGAGATGATAGAATTTAGAAAGAAAGCAGTTCAATTAGCTAGTTTAATGTCAGTTTTTTTTCTATGCACGTATAGTTTTACAGATGCGATGTGTATCATGGCAGAAAGTTTGTCGACCGATGGTGCTTCAAGAATAAGACGCACCTATATCGAAGACAAAAAGGAGGACAAAGATAGATTAAATATTGAGTTAGTAGAATCGTTGTCTAGTCCAAAGACTATAGGTCAAAAAATTACAATAGATAAGCAGAGTTTAGCTACACAGAATTTTAACGAAAAAGGTATAGTAGTTGTCACTCAAAAAGGGCTAGAGTTAAAGAAAGATGATTTAGAAAAAGGTTGGAAACTAGATGAGTCATATAACGAGAAGGACCTAGCTATAACAAAGAGTGAGACAGAAAAACGCTCTCTTTCAAATGAATTAGATGCATTGTCAAAGACTGTAGAAGAACTTCCAGTGTATGGAGAAAACTATCATTCCTATAGACTGCTGCCAACAACAGAATTGGATTATTCGGCAGATAATGTAAGTTTGACTTTAAGTTTTACCAAGGTTAGTGAGGTTATTAAGGGGGAGTTAGTAGCGGTAGTAGCTGCGGATCATATCGCATATTTTAAAGCTGAACCGAGTGTCTTTAAGGAGTATTCTCAAGTTAATGAAAGGCCTTCATCTACTGAGGATGTCAATGTAGTAAGCCCTTCTCAAGACCCACCCGTCTCTGAAACAAAAGAAAATGTACCTGACAATCCAGAATCACAAGGAAGTTCAACAGTTCCAGAGTCAGAGCAATCTGTGGATGCTTTGGTCGAACAACGAGGAGTTATCTGTATCAAATTAACAAAATCTAGTTCTGAACAAGAAGAGGGCATTGAGGATGCTGAAAATGAAGCCATCGAAGGTGCTACATTTGAGGTGCGTAATGTAGAAAGTGAAAATCTTGTTTATACTGGTCAGACAGATAAAGATGGTCTCCTAACGATTTCAAATCTTCCGTTGGGAAACTATGCGGTAATTCAAAAATCTACCATAGATGGTTATGAGATTTCTGCCACAAAAGAAGTAGTGGAGTTAACAGTAGCTCAATCAAGACAAAACGTCTCAATTAGCAACTTCCCTAAAAATCCTTTAGAAGGACTTATGCTGAACTCAATATTGGATTCATCTTTGATGCCGCGTTCAGCGAGAGTAGCACGTTCGCTACTTGATGTTTCATTATTTGATAATCCTACTGTGACAGGAAATGCAAATGCCACTACAACGACCACCGTATTCGGGAATAAAACAACAACCATCACGCGTGAAGAGTCAAATATAAAATACATTTTTAAACCTATTACAATTTCAATTCCAGGTGTTTATCAAAGCTATTCACAAGATGGTGTCTTGAAGAAAAAAGAGGTAGTGGTTGACTCAAATACCAATACCACAAAAATCATTTGGGAATACACTACTATGGTAGGTGGTGCCAATAGCAATATCACCTCCATTAGAAATGCCTTCTCAACAACAATTGACTCTGGTTTGGGTGAACCTAAAATTACTTCTATCATGAAGGATGGAGTTGCAATAACGCCCAATACGACATACTTCGGTAGTTCAGATAATTTTAAGTCGGCTACTGATAATTTACCAGTTGGAAACGGGACGTATGTCTATACGATTGAGACTCCTGTGGTGATTCCAAGTGATAACTATAGTTTGGATTATCGGTCGGAAGTAACTGTTAATGCTCCAAAGGGGAGCAAGCTTACCTATAATGGTACATCGGTTACCCTAACTCAGAAGGAAACACGTACCTTATCAACAGCAGACACCATTACGCTTCCAGCTAAAAATGATGGTGGTCCTCTAGGGGACTTAAAGGTAGATACGGTCAATACTTCCAATACCAATCGTACAATTGGTAAGTATAGTGATAATGACGATAAGGTCATCGAATGGACTAGTTCACAACTAAATGATACGTCGACAACCCAAAGGTTTACATTTGATGTTGCTCTAGATAGCTCACAAGCTGTCCATGAATATAAGGTTTATATATATGAACCAAGTAATGGAACCTATACTGAAACTAAAGCTGAAAAGGTCATTACGTCTGGGAACCAGATTACGGTTGACAATGTTCCAGCAGGTGCGGTCGCTTTGGTTAAGACAGTGACAAATGTGAAAGACGAAAAAGTTAATCACACCATTTCAGGAGCACAACTAGAAGCGCTGAAAGGTGATATAAAAATCCAGAAGAATTGGGAGGCTGATAGTGATAAGGTAGACGTGACCTTTACGGTTAATGGGGGAAGTTTAACTAATCGTAAGGAAACACTTAGCGCAAATAATACACAAATTACGATTGCTAATGTTGATAAGTTTTCTGGTGTGGGAAGCACAGCAACTAAAAAGAGGATATATTATGATGTGACCGAAGCTGTTCCATCAGGTTATATTCTTTCTAGCGCACAGACTGACTGGGAAAATCTTTACTATGTCTTTACAAATAAAAAGGATAATACCACGACACCAGTATTCCCACCAGATACTTGCGGAAACTATGGGGTAAGCAGTATAGACCTTGTAAGCATCAATTATGTCATGTATAAATCAGGTTCTAAAATTTGGGGTGGTTTTGACGGTTCGATGAAAATGAACTTGAAAATACCTGCTTTTGCGCGTGCAGGAGATTCATTTACTTTAGAATTGCCACCAGAGTTAAAGTTAAGTCATGTTGCAAATCCTAATGTTGCATGGTCCACTGTGTCTGCAAATGGTAAGGTGATAGCAAAAGTTTATCACGAAAAAGATAATTTAATTCGCTTTGTATTGACTACAGAGGCTTATTCCGTACAAGAGTACAATGGTTGGTTTGAGATTGGAGCTCCAACCAGTAATGTGATTAAAATCAATAATAGAGCGACTACAGAACTATATAAAACAGGGGTGCTTCCCAACCTTCCCGAGTGGTATACAACGACTACTCGCAATCAGACATTGATTAATAAGAAACTGAGCTTCAAATCTACCTATAATGGAAGTGGAATGAATTGTGAAAAGACGATACAAGCAGATGGAAGATTAGATGCTACAAATAACGACAATCGTGAGGGAGGGCTATCTAAGTTTGGAGGAATAAATAAATATCAATATAGCCAGACTGTAGATACTTTTACTTGGGAATTAGTTTATAATGCAGGAGGAAATAATATAACTGGAGGTCTAGGTAATAGGAGAAAATTTTATGATTTTCTTCATCCAGGTTTAGAGCTGTTTCCAAATGGAAATGTAGCAAATAGTATTCCTCAATCTATCGAACTCTATGTAGCAGATGGTACCAAGGCTATGTCCTATTCTAAGGATAGCTTAGAAAAGCTCACTTATAAAGGAACATCAAATAACGGGAATATCCACCATTATTACCTACCAGGTACGGATATTGGAATATCTGTTCGAGTTTATTCTGAGAGAAATTCTTATCCGGCTTTTGATGGATTTGAAAGCACTCATACAATCGAATTTTATCAAGAAGGTTGGAAACTAGGTAATAAAGCAATTGTAGTCCGTCTAAAAGAACGGAAAAAGTTTCAGAAAAATGGTCTGTACTATAATGGTATGAGTGTACCATGGAATAGTCCAGTTATGGGTGGAGGAAGAACCACTAATATCTATCGTCGTGAAGGAGATACAGTATCACAAGGTGGTGCTTATCCTGTAGATTGGTATGGTTTTAAACTGAAAAAGGTTGGAATTAAAAATGGTCAGAAAATTCCACTTTCAGGTGCGATTTTCACATTATATAAAGGAAATGAACCATATCGAACCGCAGTTTCAGATGATAATGGAGATATTCAGTTTTCGGAGATAATCAGCGGCACCTACACCTTCAAGGAAACTAGTGCACCACCTGGCTATATCTTAGATCCGACAGAGCACACTATTGTTGTAACCGATAATCAAAATATTACCATTGACGGGAAAAAATATGATGTCAATAAGCCAACAGAAGTTGTTAATACTAAATCAACTACACTTCAAATCAATAAATTTGAATTTGGTGAAAGTAAGCCATTGAAAGGAGCTGTCTTTAGACTGCAGAGTAAAAATGGTGGAAATTATGATGTCACAATAGGAAAAGTTCTTCCTGCAAGTCAGTTTATTTTCTCTAACCTCGCAAAAGGCATGTATACTTTGACGGAGACAAAAGCTCCTGCGGGTTATAAAACGATTCCTCCTCTTGATATTGAGGTTTATGAGGAAAACGGAGAGCTAAAAGTACGTAAATTAACAGACACTTCCAATACACAGACGGGAGCGGTAGAAGTTGTCAACGGAAACTTTAGTATAAATGTTGTTGACGAGGACTTTAGTACTGAGTTCACCAAGGTAAATGAGCAAGGTCAGCCACTCGCAGATGCAGTGTTTGAGCTTCGTCAGATAACCCAAACAGGCTACAAACGAGTTCTAACAGGCTTAACTTCAAATAGTCAAGGCAAGCTCCGTGTGGATCACTTGCAAGGTGGTACAACCTATGAACTTTGGGAAACTAGTGCGCCAGCAGGCTATAGTAAGTTAACAACAGCTGCGGCACGATTTACGGTATCTGAGACTGGAATTATCAGTTTTGAATCTGGTACTAGTGAGCGTATTATTAACCGCCCTCCAACTTATAAAGTTAAAGTTCAGAAAATTGATGCACTGACTGGACAGAAAGTAACTGTGCAGACACGTATTGGTATTACGGATAGCCAAGGGAATGTAATTGATGAGCAAATTTCAAACTTTGATAATGGAGAGTTCAGCTTCTCTAAAAACTTTGCCCCAGGGACTTACTATATCAAGGAAGAAAAAACTCCATCGGGTTATATCGGCTTATCAGGTTTGGTACCATTCACTATTCGGGCAGATGGTATAGTAGAAGTGAATAGTGATTATCTTGAAGGTATTGATGTGACGACGAGCTCGCCAGATACGATTACGATAAAAGTCAAGAACTATCCACTCGGAAAATTCAAAGTTAGCAAGCGTGTTAAAGGGATTAGTGATTTGACCAACCTTATCACTGGACAAATGACCTTTACTTTGACAAAGAATGACGATGTAAACTTTGCTCCTATCGTCAAACAGCAAGCCGCAAACCAAGACTTTGTTTTTGAAAACCTCCAGCCTGGGGTCTATACTCTGACAGAAACACAAGCCCCATCTGGCTATATCAAATCGACAGAAAACTACACGATTTATGTTAATAGGGATGGCAGTGTCCGTTTCTACTCTGACTCGGATACAAGTAGTCACATAGCACGTGGTTTGCATGTGATAAAATCTGCAGAGATTGCTATGGCCTCTACCTATAGCTCTAGTACAGAAGATAAGGCGCTGGACGGTGATTTGACAACCGGTGCCTTGTACCAACTCTCAAGTTCGACTTTGAATGAGGGACAATGGTGGGGAGTGAACTTAGGTTCGCCTCAGCGCGTAACGCAAATTCGCTTTGCTCAAGGTAAAAATACCACAAACGGTAGTGACCATGACAAAATGGATAGCTATGCCCTTGAGTATTCACCGGATGGTATCACCTATCAATCAATTGGTAATTTCACCGAGACCGACCTTACTCAGACTGTAGATATCTATGCTCAATACATTCGTGTACGGAATCTACAGACGGGAACAAATAGATGGTTGGGAATCCGAGAATTGCAGGTAAGTGTTCGAGATGCTACCCAAACGATTGAAGCAGGTGGAAGTGATGTTGCCGCTAATGTTATTAAAATCGGTAACATCGAAAATCCAGAGTTCAAAATTGAGAAAGTAGATGCGAATAACAAGCAAATATCAAAACCTGTTACCTTTAAGCTCTATAAAGTTGACGATAGTACAACAGAGGCAACTGTATCAAGCGCCTCTCTTGACGATACCAATCTCGTACAGACCTTGACATTTACAGGTCAAAGCAGTTTGACACGATTAACTGCGACAGCGCTTGGCAAATATGTTCTTGTAGAGACACAAGCACCAGAAGGTTATGACGGTTTGAGTGCACCGGTATTGTTGGAGTTATACGAAACAACGCAAGCTTATGCGGTAACGCAACAGAAAGCTGTGACACGTTTTAGAGTTTTAAGTCAAACTAATTCGGTTAATGTAACAGATTTACCTGATGTTAGTGGAGCTCTTGCAAATGCGATCAGCATTAAAGTGAAAAATAACGAGCGTAGGTACAATCTTAAAATCAAAAAACGTGATTATCACCATCCGACTCTTGGTTTAAATGCGCACTTTGAACTTGTTACAGAGGCTGGTCATCCGGTTGTAATTGATGGTGTTAATATGAAGGGGAATACAAATAGCGCTGACAACAGTATCACCTTCTCGAACTTGCCAGTTGGCGTCTATATTTTGAAAGAGACAGTTGTTCCTACGGGAGGCTATCGCCCTGTTAATCAATTACAAGATACCAAATTTGAAATCCGACCAGATGGTAGTTTACAAATTTTAGAGTCAGATTCGAATATGGTGACAGTTGATACGTCACAAGGTGCTACCCTTGAAATCACCATCAAGAACTTCAAGCAATTTAAGTTCAGACTCCAAAAAACAGATAATCGTGACGAGAATCACCTTCTAAATGGTGCAACATTTAAAATTTACAGTGATCCAAACAATGATGGTGTTGAGGATACCGAAGTTGCTAGTGGTGTGACGAAAAATGGTCTCTTTGAAACATCTTTGAGTTTTGGTTACTACATTTTGGAAGAAACTGTTGCGCCAACGGGATATCAATTAAATCCTAAGAAATACCGTTTCCAGATAAACCATGATGGAACGACCAAACTTCATAATGGAGATAATCAGGTTACCTTAGCTGAAAGGGTAGATGGCGATAATGTTATTCTCTTTAACATGAAGAATACAAAACAAACAACCCACATCAAACTTGCTAAACGGTCTTATAGCGATCCTACGCAACGTCTTGTAGCAACGTTTGAACTAAGAGAAAGTGACAATCCTCAAGCGACAGCAGTTGTAAAAACAACGACAACAGCAGGGGATGAAGTCCTCTTTGACAACTTAGCAGTAGGGAAAACCTATATCTTGAAAGAGATAGTAGCCCCTGACGGTTATCAAAAGATTGAGAAAGAATTCCACATTAATATTGGCGCAGACGGGGCTATCTCTATCCAAGATGGAGAGGACCTCGTCGGTCTAGACAATATGGACAATCACCTGATTATCGTGAAAAACCTCCGCAAAGGAGAATATCCGAAAACAGGTGGTATGGGTATCATTCCATATATTGCATTAGGGGGGGTGATGATGTTCATTGCTTTTGCCGTTGAGCAACGTCGGAAATATACTAGATAGTTCCTAATGTAAACAAAATAAGAAATAAAAAATAGGAGTATACAATGAAAAAATTGACGAAATTATTTTCGGTGTTTACTGTGTTCCTAACGGTGCTCGGTTCACTGATAAATATTAAACACTTAGTCCATGCCGAAGATACGGCTAGCACAACCGTTATTGTTCACAAAATTGTGATGAACGAAACAGACTTTAATAACTTTAACTATAAAGAAGATTTATCCAAATATAATGGTAATTCAATCGGAGATTTGAAGAATTATTTTGGTAATTCTGCCGTGGAAGTTGCGGGAGTAAAATTTGACGTATGGAAAAAGACAGATGTGGCAGATCCAGAAGCTAAGACAGGTGCAGAACTTGGTATTACTGGAGATACAAATAAATATGTAAAAACCGATAAAACTGCAATTACACAAGATAACGGTGCGATATTCACTCTAGCTAATGGGATTTATATCTTCACTGAAGATAAAGAAAAGTCACCATACTACAACCAAAATGGTAGTGAATTGACTGGTATGAAAGCTGTACCATTCAAGCTTGAATTGCCACAGGCTAAAACAGATGGTTCTGGATACTTTGATACCCAAACTCCTCTTCATGTGTATCCAAAGAACACTGAAAACAAACCTGAAATCACAAAAGCGTTCACTGATAAGGCAAATATTGGAGATAATGGTGTAAAAAATGTTGAAATCGGTCAAGAAATTGGTTACACTATTACGACAAAAGTTCCTAAGGACGCAGCATATAAGACATTTGCTTGGGAAGATACCATGCTTAAAGGTCTTGACTTCAAGCTAGACTCACTACAAATCGCAGATGATAAAGGTCTTAACCTTCAAAAAATTACAGACTACACTTTGACACAAACTGTACGTGGGTTCATGGTGCAATTGAATCCTGATGGCCTTGCGAGATTGGAAGAAAAAGCAAAGGAAGGTGAAGTGAAATTCACTTTGACCTACAAGGCTACTTTAAATGACTCAGCTAAAGTTGATTCTGGAATCCCTAACAAGGTTAAATTGATCTACGGTAACCGTCCAAGCGAGTTCTCTGAACCAAAATCAACAACACCAAAAGATGGAGAAATCACTGTTGAAAAAGAATGGGACGAAGGCTTAACTCCAATTGATGTTAAGTTTGGTATCTATGAAAAAGCTACTGGTGTTAAAGTTGATGAGATTACACTTCAGAAAGGTCAAAAATCTGTATCTAAAACAGGTCTTAAGGGAGGAGTTGAGTACCTTGTTATTGAGGAAACGGATGTAGCAGCCTCTCTTCCAGATTACACTGTTATTGAAGAAGGTAAAATCAAAGTAAAAAACAAGAAAAACCCGAACCCAACTCCGCTTGAGCCAGAAGAGCCAAAAGTTATCACATATGGTAAGCGTTTTGTGAAGACTGATGATAAGGAATTGAATGCTAGTACGAAATTACTCGGTGCAGAGTTTATTGTTCGTAAAGAGGGCGAAGAGAAATACCTTGCTTTGAAAGCGTCTGCTACAAAAGATGCAGAAGTTTCAGACTATACCCAAAAAGAAGCTGCCTATATTGCAGCCGTCAAAGAAAAAGCTACTGATATTGATCAGAAAAAAGCCTTGCGCGATGCAGCGTACGAAGCAATGAACATGCAATGGACTTGGGTAGATAGTAAAGATGGTGCTTTCAAATTTGTATCATCAACAGATGGTAAGTTTGAAGTCAAAGGTCTTGTGGCTGGTCAATATGAACTTATTGAAACAAAAGCCCCAGAAGGATATGCGCTTCTTACTACAACTGTGAAATTTATTGTAGGTCCAAATACATGGGGGCAAACAGATGATATTACTGCTGAAAACTTCCAACAAGTTAAAAACAAAAAAGTAACCATTCCACAAACGGGTGGTATCGGTACACTTGTCTTCACAATTGTAGGTTTGAGTACTATGGTATTTGCCTTTATCGCGATGAAAAAGCGTCAATCTGAAGAAGCTTAATTATTACTAGAAAGGAGGGGCAGATGAAAACAGTAAGACAAATAATATGTTGCCTTGTCGCTATAATGTGTGTATTATCATTGCCCTCGCTTTCACTCCAAGCGCAAGATTCTTTTGATGTTCAGGTTCATATTCCTCTCCCTAATGGAATAGATGCCAGTCAAGTTTCGACGGGTTTGGAGGCTTGGTACATCGCTTCAGAAGAACCTGTTTCTTCTGAACAGTTGGCAGATTCTTTATATCAAAAAAGTCGGTCTGAGTTGACCAGTCTCTATGGTGAGCCAATTTCTTCTCAGGCTCTTTCTCCAGAAGGTCAAGCCACTTTTCGAGGATTGACTAAGGGATGGTATTATGTTCGGCAAGTAGGAAAGCCTACGAGTCTAGAAGTTATCCCATTCTTGATGAATGTAGGTAGAGGTGTTACAAAGATTGAGGCTAAGGTCAGGAGACCTAGCGAAGAAAAGGGTAGTAAGCCGTTTTTAAAGGTATCAACCAGCACCGCCCCTTTATCTGGGGCAGAGTTTGCGGTTCTTGAGGAAGTAGGCGGAGAATTGAAGGAAGTGATAGTCGACGGCAATTCTTATCACGTCACTTCAAGTTCGAATGGTCAGTTTGTGGTAGGTCCTCTTCCTTATGGTACTTACTACTTAAAAGAGGTCAAGGCCCCTACTGGCTACATTTTATCTCAAGATACGATTCCTTTTGAAATAACCTCGGATTCACATGTGTCCGAGATCATTAAGATTAAGAATAAACCTGTTACACCTCCTGGAATTGAAATTCCATATACAGGAAATGTGGTGGTAATTGCAGTTTTATCTACCGGTATTTTGCTCTTCTTGCTAGGTTATCGCTTGGTAACTTATACTAAGCGATAACGTTTGACAGACTAGAATAGAGGGAAAATCCCATTGTCAGGTTGAATCTGGGGCAATGGGATTTTTCGTTTTAAAGTTGGATTATGGTATAATAAAAGCAGAATGTAGGGGATTTTATACTCTTCAAAAATCAAAATTATCCGTTGTCAGCTAGCCTTAATGAACTCCAGTTCTGTCTTCGGCTTTGTTTCCCAGGCTACTTTTGGTTTTCATTGAGTATTAGCTTTGCAATGCAGTAGAAAGACAATGGAAGAATAATAAAGTTCGGATTATGATACAGAAAAAATCGGGAAAAACTACAAAGAGAAAAAAGAAAAGCAATATCCCCTTTTACTTGGTATTTTTGATTGGATTTGGGATTTTACTTTATCCTCATGTTTCTAATTTTTATTATCGATATGAGTCGGATCAGCTGACTAATTCTTTCGACCAAGAAAAAAAGACCTTAGCTTCTGAGGAGGTTAAGGAACGAATGGATTTGGCTCAAGCTTTTAATGAGAGTCTGAATAATGTGGTTTCAGAGGATCCGTATACCAAATCACGACATGAAGCTGGACGGGTAGAGTATGCACGGATGCTGGAATTGCATGAAAAGATAGGTTATGTTGAAATTCCAAAAATTGAGGTCAAGCTTCCTGTTTATGCAGGAACTTCTGAGACCGTTCTTCAAAAAGGTGTAGGGCATTTGGAAGGAACATCCTTACCGATTGGGGGGAGCGATACCCATACTGTCTTAACGGCTCATACAGGTTTACCCAAAGCTCGGTTATTCACAGACTTAACGAAGGTAAAAATCGGTGATACTTTCTACATTCACAATATCGTAGAAACATTAGCGTATGAAGTAGATCAAATAGTGGTTGCTGAACCAACTCAATTTGAGGAATTGCTGGTCAAGCCTGGGCAGGACTATGCAACTTTGCTAACCTGTACGCCTTACATGGTGAATACGCACCGTTTATTGGTACGCGGCCATCGTATTCCTTATGTTGCAGAAGAGCATCTTAAAGCGTCTGAAAATGCAGAGAAGCGTATTCTTATTCGTTATCTTCTTTATGCGCTTGGAATGTTTGTCGGTATTTTACTGATTTTCTTATTAACAAAAAGGCGGAAAAATAAAAAGAAAGTGACGAGTAATGATGAAACGTTCACAACTTAGAAAGGGAATATCTAAACAGTCCATACTCTTGAAGCTTTTATTTCTCTTTGGTTTAGTAGTGACGCTGTATCCGTGGATTTCTCAATATTATTATCGTTATGACTCTGATTATAAAATCCAATCATTTTATGAACAAGCACAACAGTTACCGAGTGAAGAAGTTCTGAAAAGGTTGGAGCATGCTAGGGCCTACAACCAGACCTTGGAACCTCACAAATTGCAAGATCCTTACACAGAAGAAGAGAAGGCTGGGGTAGTGGAATACGCTCGTATGCTTGAGGTGAAGGAGAAAATTGGTTTTGTAGAAATTCCGAAAATCAACGAGCGAATTCCTATATACGCTGGTACAACTGAGGAAGTATTACAAAAAGGAGCGGGGCATTTGGAAGGTTCCTCCTTGCCAGTTGATGGAGAAAGTACTCATACTGTGATTACGGCGCATCGTGGTCTTCCTAATGCTTCGCTATTTACCAATCTCGATCATTTAAAAGTTGGGGATCAATTCTACATTCATAATATAGCTGAGGTCTTGGCTTATGAGGTGGACCAGATTTTAGTTGTTGAACCGAATAATTTTGATCCTGTTATAGTTCAAAACGGAAAAGACTATGCAACCTTGCTAACCTGTACTCCTTATATGATTAACAGCCATCGTTTGTTGGTACGTGGCCATCGCGTTCCTTATGAGCCGAAAGTTGCCATCAAGCAAAAACCGACATTCTTTTTGGATATGCTAACGCTATCCTACTTGGTAGCCCTATTAATCATAGTAGTGATTGTTATTATCCTCTATCTTCTCCGTAGGAAGAAGTGTCAAAAGGGGGAAATGAAATGATGAAAAGAATAGGATATATTTTCATGTTGGTTGGTTTGTTGCTTCCTTTAGTGTTACTGACAAATATGTCAGTGCAGGAGTTTCAAGTTTTCCAACAGTATCAGTCTTATCGTAGGAATTCTAAATTCTTTTCGACAGAGCAACTCGAAGAAATTAAGGCTTATGGGGAACAGGTTAGTGGTGGTGACTTACCCACAGTTGATCCCTTTGCAGAGAAAAATGATTCAAATAGTACCGATGTGTTATTTTCTGAATTAATGGATGAGGCAATTGGTTATTTGAGTATTCCAAAAATTGAAATTCGACAACCTATTTATGTTGGGGCGACCAGTGAACATTTAAATGATGGAGTTGCTTCTGTTATAGGAACAGCTTTACCTATAGGTGGAATAGGTCGACGAAGTGTCATTGCCGGTCACCGTAGTTGGTACAATGATCTCAGATTTTTCCGACTGTCAGAGTTGAGAGAAGGCGATAAGATTTTTATTGAGGTTGGCGGGAGGACGCTGACGTATTTGGTAAAAAATACAGAAGTGATAAAAGCAACAGATTGGCAAAAGTTATTACCTGTTGAGAGTCAGGATATGGTAACCTTGTTGACATGTGATCCACTAATTCCTCCTTTTGATTATCGCTTGTTAGTCAATGCTTATCGCGAATCAGATGTAATAGAGGAAGCTGATGAAGTGAGCCAGACCAGTCAACGTGAAATAAAGCAGTTTCAGCAATATTCATTCAGTCTTGTATTTTACCTGACGATGTTTGGTTGGGTCTTGTTGCTTTATATCCTTTACCGTTTTATTAGAACCTGTATTTGGTAGGATGAAGGGTGTTTTTGGTGTACGCAGAGGTCAAAAGAGGGTTGAAACAAAGATAGGTTTCCTCCTAGTGAGCATGAATTTATACTCTTCGAAAACCAAAAGCAGACGTTATTAACTTGATTTGATGAACTTCAGTTCTATCTGCATCTGCGTCGCCTAGTCTGATTTTGATTTTCATTGAGTATTAACGAAAATTGGTTAAGAAATTAGTCCAAAACAATGGGAGCAAAAGAAAAACACAGACAGCTTAGCTGGATTTCATCAAAATCAGCTTGAGTCTATCTGTGTTTTTTTATTGAGTGCAAAAGGGTATTGGTATAGTGACAAGTCGTACGAACGCCTCTTTATACTCTTCGAAAATCAAAATTATCCGTTGTCAAGAGTCTTGATGAGTGAAAAGCTCCAGTGGAGGTTTTCAGCCTGTTACCTTGAAATAAGATAGTAACAGAGTTCTATCTTCGACTTCGTTTCCTAGGCTACTTTTGATTTTCATTGAGTATTAAGAGGTTCGTGACGAGTCAAAAGCAATGAGGCTTGAACAAGGGCTAGTTTTTGCTCAGTCTCGTCTATTTTAATGTTCTTTTTTCTTAGTCCATGCACCGACAAAACCAATCAAAGTGAGACCAAGCAGACTAAGCATAGAAGTAGCTTCTCCTGTTGCAGGGAGTGTCTTGGTGCTCGCTTGTGAATGTGGACTAGCCAATTTATGTTGTGGAGCAGGAGCTGGTGGATTTACCGCTGGAAGAGTAATTCGTTGACCAGATTCGAGTACAATATCTTGACCTGTGTTACCTTGATCTGACTGCTGTTCATCTGGAGTCACTACTTTAGGTTCAGTGTAGACAAATTTGAACTCACCGAACCCTTCGCTGGAAGTTGAAGCCTGTAGGTAGACAATACCTTTTTGGTCAGCAACTAGAGCTTTCGCACGATCTGCTGTCAAGAAGCGGAGGTCGAGTCCCTTGATACTATCTGTAAAGGTCCAGTTATTGTCTGCTGTAGGATTGATAACTTTTTCATCGATAATATAATTGATGATGGCTTGGCGGTTTTCCAGGTTCAATAAGCGGTTGATAGAAGCTTCGCGAACCCCAGGGAAAGTACCGTTTGCACGGTAGTTGTTGGTCACAACGATGAATTCTTGATCAGCTGTCACATCTTGCCCATTGTATTGCAGCTTCCGAACCCTGCTGGCGTTTTCGTTGACTACCTTACCATCACGATCGTATTTATTTGGTTGCGTAATATCGTACTGATAAGTTACTCCGTCAATAACGTCAAAATTGTAAGTGCGGAAATCTGTGTTGACTAGGTTTTGTGGCTCTGTTGAGCTTGGGTCAACTTGCTTGAATTGTCCTGCGGACATTTCCAACCATTCTTTGAGTTGGACACCGTTGACTTTCAAGATGGCTACAACGTTGTCGTAGAGGTAAAGGTCTGCTACGTTCTTGATGGCGATTGGGCCAGCAGGAATGTCTGTATAGGCTGAAGCATCGCCTCGAGTACCAGCCTTAAATGGTGCAGCCGCAGATAGGATTGGTAGATTAGCTTCTGGAGTCCCCACCAACTGTTGTTTTGCATACCAAATCTGTGCATTGTTAACAATCTGTACAGAAGGATCATCTTGAACAAGGGCAAAGAAGCTGTTGATTGGAGCAGTTGTTTCACCGACTTGTTGACGAACATATTTGATGGTTTCGTTATGGGCTTCTTTAGCAAGGTCGATGATGCGACCATCTGCTACAGATGATTTTGTATCAATTTTACGAATAGCCGCTTTGCTAGAAGTAGCTGTCCATTTGCCATCTTTAAAGACTAGATTAAGGTCAATCACACCGAGGTGATCACCGTATTTTCCAGCCATGGTGACAGGAGTGCCGTTGATTTTACCATTTGTATCATCCACGCCAGAGTATTTAGCATAGAAGCTTGGTTTTTCGGCAGTTCCTGGGAATTCTGCGTGGGAGTGACCTGTGATAACCGCATCAACTCCTTTTAGGCTGGCGATTTGGTAACCGACATTTTCCTCGCCGACTTCATATTGATCATCGCCGATACCTGAGTGGGAAAGGACCAGAACGATGTCTGCGCCATTTTCTCGCATGGTTGGGATAATATCGCGAACGGCTTCAACTGCATCACGGACAATCACTTTTCCTTCTAGATAAGCTTTGTCCCAGTTGAGAATTTGAGGGGGAACAATCCCTGTAACACCGACATTTAGTGTAACCTTTTTACCCTCGGTGTCTGTGAACGTCTTTTTCACAATGGTATAAGGGGTGTAGAGAAAGTCTTTTGTAGTCGGATCGAGGACATTGGCATTGACTAGAGGCATGTTGGCTGTACGAATTACTTTTTCGAGGTAGGCAAGGCCGTAGTTAAATTCGTGGTTGCCAAGTGTGCCGACGTCAAATCCCAGCGTCTCTAAGGCGGCGTACATAGGATGTTGTTCGCCTTCTTCAATAGGATCAACGATAGACTTGTAATTTCCAAGAGGAGTACCTTGAATGGTGTCTCCATTATCTACCAATACAACATTTGGATTTTCTTTTTTTGCCTCTTCGATAAGAACAGCTGTTTTTGCCAGACCCAGCGTTTCCACTGGTTTATCTTGGTAATAGTCATAGTTGACCAAGTTTGTATGGAGGTCAGTTGTTGCGAGAATGCGAACATCAACAGTTTGTCCTTCAACAGGCTGACTAGTTTCAGTTGCAGCAGGAGTGACCGTGCGTGCTTCTGAAGCAGTTGTGTCAGTTGTCTCGCTCGTAGGATCACTAGTTTCAGCTGTCTCGGAAGAGCTTGGATTTTCAGCTTCGGTAGTGGCTGGAGCAGGAGATTCTGTATTATCAGCTTTCTCTGTGGTGTCAGTTTCAACTGGTACAGTCTGACTTGCTTCTGTTGAAGAAGCTGGAGTTGTGTTGAGAATCTCTTCGGCTTGAGCTAATTTTGGATTGCTTGCAGCTAAGAGAGCTAGTGTGAGTGCTACGGCACACTTACTGAAACGAAAATTCATAAGAATCCTCCATTTTCTTTTTTATAATAATCTTCTACAATCATTATACAGCTAAGAAATATAAAATTCAAGACTAATTCTGAACGTTCGATTGAAAAATAAGTGAAAATAGTAAGAAAAACAATGAAAAAAGGAACGTTCGTTGAATCTGAGTCTGGGTTAGATTGTTTGTAATTAGTAGTCTTATGTTAGATTCCTTTTTCTTTTTTCGTGAAAATGGTAGAATAGTAGGAAATATAAGAGGAAGAGTAGAGATATGAAAGAAATTAACTACACTGGGGAGGAAGTGGTTGCCTTGACAGCCACCTATTTACCGGAAGAAGATGTTATATTTGTCAAGAAAGCTTTGGATTTTGCGACAGAGGCACACAAGTCCCAATTTCGTAAATCGGGCGAGCCCTATATTGTACACCCGATCCAGGTAGCAGGTATTTTAGCAGGACTCAAGCTGGATGCTGTGACGGTTGCCTGTGGTTTCTTACATGATGTGGTTGAAGATACGGATGTAACCTTGGATGATATGGAGGCTGAATTTGGTCCAGAGGTTCGCCATATTGTCGGCGGTGTTACCAAACTGGGTAAGGTTGAGTATAAGTCTCATGAGGAGCAGTTGGCTGAAAACCACCGAAATATGCTGATTGCTATGTCTCAAGATATGCGGGTAATTCTGGTCAAATTAGCCGACCGTTTGCACAACATGCGGACTCTTAAGCACTTACGCAAGGACAAGCAGGAACGTATTTCACGTGAAACAATGGAAATCTATGCACCGCTTGCCCACCGTCTAGGTATTTCTTCTATCAAGTGGGAATTGGAAGACATGTCTTTCCGCTATCTCAATGAGATTGAATTCTACAAGATTACTCGAATGATGAGCGAGAAGCGTCGTGAACGGGAAGAGTTGGTCAATGAAGTTGTTGATAAGCTAAGAGACTATACAGAAGAGCGTCATCTACATGGTCAGATTTACGGTAGACCCAAGCATATTTACTCTATCTATCGCAAAATGCACGATAAGAAAAAGCGGTTTGATCAACTCTATGACTTGATTGCCATTCGTTGTATCATGGATACTCCGAGCGATGTCTATGCTATGTTAGGGTATATTCATGAATTGTGGAAACCTATGCCAGGTCGCTTCAAGGACTACATTGCCAACCAAAAAGCTAACGGATACCAGTCTATTCATACCACGGTTTACGGACCGAGAGGTCCAATTGAGTTCCAAATTCGGACCATGGAAATGCATCAGGTGGCGGAATACGGGGTGGCAGCTCACTGGGCTTACAAGCGTGGTGGCAAGGCAACTGCTAGTGAAAAAGAGTTACGCTGGATTAACAACTTGATTGAACTCCAAGAAGGAGCTGGGGATGCGCAAACCTTTGTAAATTCTGTCAAGGACGATATTTTTACAGAGCGTATTTACGTTTTCACGCCAGATGGTGCGGTGCGTGAATTGCCTAAGGACTCCGTACCGATTGACTTCGCCTATGAAATTCATACCAAGGTCGGCGAGCGGGCGACAGGTGCCAAGGTCAACGGCCGTATGGTGCCTCTGACGACCAAGCTTAAGACAGGCGATCAGGTGGAAATCATCACCTCAGCCAACTCTTTCGGTCCAAGTCGTGACTGGGTCAATCTGGTTAAAACCCACAAGGCTCGCAATAAAATCAAGCAGTTCTTCAAGAATCAGGACAAGGAATTGTCTGTTTCAAAAGGGCGTGAGATGCTTCAGAACCTACTCCAAGAAAATGGCTACGTTCCCAACCAATACCTGGACCGTCGCCACATGGATGAGGTCCTGCAAAAGACCAGCTATAAGACCGACGAATCCCTTTTTGCGGCAGTTGGTTTTGGAGAAGTTTCTGCCATATCAATCTTTAACCGTCTGACAGAAAAAGAGCGTCGCGAAGCTGAGCGGGCTAAGGCTAAAGCTGTCGCGGATGAATTGGTCAACGGTGGCGAAGTCAAACACGACAACAAAGATAGTCTGAAAATCCGTCACGAAGGTGGTGTGGTCATTGAAGGGGCGTCAGGCTTGCTGATACGGATTGCTAAATGTTGTAATCCAGTACCTGGCGATGAAATTGTCGGCTACATCACCAAGGGGCGTGGGGTAGCTGTTCACCGTGTAGACTGTATGAATCTCAAGAGCCAAGAAAACTATGATGTCCGCCTGATTGATGTGGACTGGGAGGATGAAAATTCGACCAAGGAATATATGGCAAATATTGACATTTACGGTCTCAACCGCTCAGGTCTTCTCAACGATGTCCTCAAGGTTTTGACCAATGCCAGCAAGAACATTTCTTCGGTTAATGCCCAGCCAACCAAGGATATGAAGTTTGCGACCATCCACGTTTCCTTTGGTATTTCCAACCTGGCAACCTTGACCAGTCTGGTGGACAAGATCAAGTCGGTGCCAGAAGTTTACTCAGTGAAAAGGACCAACGGATAAGATGAAAATTGTACTACAACGTGTATCACAGGCCAGTGTGACCATCGAAGGAAATATCCATGGGCAAATTGAACAAGGGCTTTTGCTCCTAGTCGGTGTGGGACCAGATGACAGCCAGGAAGACCTGGACTATGCTGTTCGAAAAATCGTCAATATGCGGATTTTTTCAGATGAGGCAGGCAAGATGAACAAGTCTGTTCAAGATATAGGGGGCAAGATTTTATCCATTTCCCAATTTACCCTTTTTGCGGACACCAAAAAAGGCAATCGCCCTGCTTTTACAGGAGCGGCAGCTCCTGCCCTAGCCAGCCAACTCTATGATGCTTTTAACAAAGCCCTGTCAGCCTTTGTGCCTGTTGAAGTGGGCGTTTTTGGGGCGGATATGGCGGTTAGCCTGGTCAATGATGGGCCGGTAACCATTGTTTTGGATACGAAAAATAAGTAAAACTTTTGGCAATGGTATGTACTCTAGTTATGTATTTTGATATACTAATATTGAAAAAATAGGTATGGAGGCTGCTATGAAAAAATTGCTCAAAAATCATTTCTTTTATTTGACGACTGCGTTTCTTTTGATTTTAGTGATTTACTTTAGTGGAATAGATAAACGTTGGATTATTTTGGCAAGTTTTCTTTATTTTATTCCATCGCAGATTTTATACCGTCGTCGCCTAAAAGAGCGACTCCAAGAAAACCAGCCCAAGTAGGCTGGTTTTTTCGACAGTATTGGTTATTTGAAAACAATGTGCTATAATAATGTTGTCGCAAAGTAGTAGTTTATGCTTTGAAGTTAGGATGAGGTGAGCAAGAATATGAGAAAATTTTTTCAAGACCTTAATCAAGAGTATCTGGAAACCAGAAGTTCAGTTGGAGAAGATTGGCTGGAGTGGGTTATCCAGAGAAAGATGACCTGGGGCATGCGGTGGGGGTTGGTAGGGATTCTCATGTTTGTCTTGCAGCCTTTAACTTATAACCCTCACTTTCTATTGGGCTGTTTTTATATAGGGTTCTTACTTTGGTTAGTGTATGTATGTGGGCAACTATTTTTTGCGGCCAGATCTATTTTCCGTAATTTGAAAAAGAGGTAACTATTTATTTTAGAAGAAAAAATCGCTCAGCTTGTTTAGGCTGGGCGATTGCTTTTTTCGATGAATAATTGTTGAGCGATGGCTGTTGGGACGGCGAGCTCTTTGTCCTTGTACTGGATGGTGATGGTTTGGGCAAAGTGGTCGAAGTCTGTGACGGTTAGTAAATCACCGACAGCTAATTCATGTTGTTCCAAGTACTGAAGGAGTTGATAGAAGTCATGGATGCGGACAAGCTGGTAGTTCCCTGTCTCAGTTAGCTGTGACAGCCGTGTCTGGTAGCGTTCGATGAGCGGTTGTCCTGCTTGAGGAATGCTTCCCCCGTGAGGACAAGTTTGGGGCTGTTCCAGTAGCAGGTCTAGGCGATTGATAAAGTGATCTGAAACGGTGTGTTCTAAAATCTCAGCCTCTTCATGTACTTCTTCTGGAGAGTAGCCAAGTTGCTCAACTAAGAATACTTCAATCAAGCGATGTTTGCGATAGAGGCTGGCTACCATTTCAAGGGCGGTTTGGCTGAGGAGATAACCTGCCTTGGCATCCTTAGAAATGAGCTCTTCGGCTACCATTTTTTTGAGCATTTCGGAAACGGCTGGTGCGGAGAAGGCCATCTTCTCTGCGATGAGTTTATTGGTAATTTTTTGGTCTAATTGACCCAGTTCATAAATACATTTTAGGTAATCTTCTTTGTTTGGTGTCATGAGAACTCGCTTTCTACTGAGACTATTATATCAAAAAATTTAAAAATCAGTTGACAAAATGATTTTTTTAGATTAATCTAATTATAAAGTTAGGTATGCTTAATAAAAATAAAAGGAGAACCTATATGAAGAAAATATTGTTCAGTTTTGCTCTGCTATTGTCCCTAATAGGACTAGGAGCTTGTCGTCCATCGCAAACCACAGAAGGCTCTAGTAAGCCAAGAGTGGCTGTGACTACTTCCTTTCTCAATGACATGGTCTATCAGTTGGCGGGTGATGAGGTGGAACGTGATTTGCTGATTCCAGCAGGAGAAGACCCTCATTTGTACGTAGCCAAATCTAGTGATTTATCAAAATTACAAAAGGCTGACCTTGTTCTCTACCACGGTTTGCACTTTGAAGGTAAAATGGTTGAAGCTTTGGAGAAGACCGGAGTAGCTGTTTCTAAAAACTTTAATGCAAAAGACTTGAATACGATGGATGAGGATGGGGAAGAAATTGTCGATCCGCACTTTTGGTTTTCAATTCCCTTGTACAAGTCAGCTGTAGCTGTAGCTTCAGAGGAACTACAAAAACTCTTGCCTGCTAAAGCTGAGATGATTCAGAAAAATACAGAAAAATACCAAGCGCAGCTGGATGATTTGCATGCCTGGGTAGAAAAAGAATTAAGTGTGATTCCAAAAGAAAGTCGCTATTTGGTAACGCCACATGATGCCTTTAATTACTTTGCTGCTAGTTATGACTTCACTCTTTATGCTCCTCAAGGAGTGAGCACCGACTCAGAAGTGGCTAATAGTGATATGATTGAGACAGTTAACCTAATCATTGACCATAATATCAAGGCTATCTTTACAGAGTCTACAACTAATCCAGAACGCATGGAGAAATTGCAAGAGGCAGTAAAAGCCAAAGGCGGTCAGGTTGAAGTTGTTACTGGCGAAGGTAAGGAGTTATTCTCAGATTCCTTGGCACCAGAAGGCGAGGAAGGGGATACCTTTATCGACATGTACAAACATAATGTTACATTGATGGTTAAATATCTGAAATAGTACAGGTCGAACGGACTTGCTATTCAATGAAGACTAGAGAAATTGCCGAAGGTAGAGTTGATAGGTACCAATATGAGGGACAATCAATTGTTTCGAGCACAAGCAGTATAGGACTCTTTTCATAGGAGGTGGCAACGCTTGGGGGAGGATAGGCGTTAGTAGCAAATCTGAGGTCCTTGACTAGAAATACTGTTTGTAGACCTCGGTGCTGTTGGTTCACAGCGGGACTTTATATATCAGTAGTCTGTGCGTGAATAGGGATTTCAAATGAGTAGTAAAAAGGACTCGGTCTAGGTCGAGTTCTTTCCGTTTTTGGACCATTTTTAACAGAATTATAAACATACAATTGAAAGAAGCATTGGTGCTCTGCGAAAATCAAATTCATGTACTGATGTGTTGAAATGAGCGAGGTATAGGGTTTTCCAGCAATTTGTTGGTACGGTATCTTAATCTTATCAACTTTCTCAGCTTGGTAGGTTGGTCTGATTTTGATTTTCATTGAGTATGAATGAGGTATATCGTTTTTTAAAATAGGAGGAAATATGTCAGCAATCATTGAATTAAAAGATGTCAATTTAGCATATACAGCCGGCCAGACCATGGCTTTAGAAGATGTCAATTTGGTGATTCCCAAAGGGAGTCGGACGGCTATTGTTGGACCAAATGGTGCTGGGAAGTCCAGTCTATTCAAGGTCATTTTGGGGTTGGAAAAACCTATCACAGGACAGGTTCGCTTGCTTGGTCAGGAGGCAGGTCTAGAGAGGGTGATTGCTCAAAAAGTAGCCTATATTCCCCAATCCAGTCAAGTAAACTGGCAATTTCCTGCAACAGTTTTTGAAATTGTTCTGATGGGACGCTTCGCTCATAGTAAGGGAATGTTTCGAAGACCGACTAAGGCTGATAGACAGATTGTTGAGCAGGCTCTAGAGCGGTTAAAAATTGCGGATTTACGCCATCGTCAGATTGATCAGCTTTCAGGTGGGCAGCGTCAGCGGGTCTTTCTAGCCAGAGCCCTGGCACAGGAAGCAGAATTGTACCTTATGGATGAGCCTCTAGCAGGGATTGATCAGGCAACAGAAATCATGATCATGGATATGCTCAAGGAGTTCCAATGTGAAGGGAAAACTTCCATTGTCATTCATCATGACTTAACGACGCTGGATGCCTACTTTGATCACCTTGTCTGGCTTCATAAGCATGTGATTGATTCTGGTCCGATGGATGAGACTTTGACAAGTGAGAATTATCAGGCGACCTACGGCATAGGAAATGGGCTGTTTCTAGGAAATACCAAAGGAGGCAGTCATGTTTGAGGTTTTCAAAGAGTATTCTTTCTGGACAGTCGCTTTAGGGACCGTTAGTCTAGCTGTAGCAGCCAGTACTATCGGAAGTATATCTGTTCTTACTAAACAGAGTTTGCTTGGGGATGCTCTTGGGCATGCTTCTTATCCTGGAGTGATTGTCTCTTTCATGATTTTTCAGTCGCGACATCCTCTCTACTTGCTGTTAGGAGCAGTGTTGTCAGGCTACCTTTCTTATGCACTTGTCCATTGGCTGCGTCGAAAAGGTGGTCACAGCCTAGTCAATGCCCTTTCATTGGTGTCTGCTTCTTTCTTTGGTTTGGGAATGGTCTTGAAAAATGCTATTCAGGGAAATGAAGCCTTTGCAGGGGCTTCCCAGGCTGGATTGCAAACCTATCTATTTGGACAGGCAGCCTTTATTCAGCTGGATGATGTGATACTCATCGGAATTATTTCTCTATTGGCTTTGGCATTGTTTACTTTCTTTTATCAAGACTATAAGCTGTATCTGTTTGATCAAACTTTTGCAAGGGTTATTGGTGTTCGTGTAAAGTACTTACAGCAGTTGACGATGTTTTTGATGATTTGTCTAATTGCAGTAGGATTAAAGTTAGTCGGGGCTATTTTGATGAGTAGTTTTTTGATTGCACCAGCTGTCTTTGGCTTGATGCTGGGAAAATCGTATCACAAGAGTCTGTTACTGGCAGGAATCGTTGCAATTGGGTCGGCTTTCGTAGGGACCTGGATTAGCTCCAGTGTATCTGGTTTGTCGACCGGACCGACTATTATCGTCTGTCTGACAGGTCTGACCCTGTCTGCATTTGTGTATGTTACCTATGTCAGAAAGGAGAATGGTCGTGTTTGAAGTATTACTCATTTTGATGGTTATTGCTAGTTCTTGTGGCTTGCTCGGCTCGATACTGGTTGTAAAAAATCAATCGATGTTGGCAGATGCGCTATCGCATTCTGTCTTGCTTGGGATTGTTCTGGGATTTTTTATTAGTCATAGTTTGGATTCGCCATTGCTAATAGTTGGTGCCAGTCTGTTTGGGTTATTATCGGTTCTTGCCATTGACCGTCTGCATAGTCGAAAGATAGCGCATGATGCCGCAACAGGTCTAGTTTTTTCTTTCTTTTTTGCAGTGGCGGTTTTGCTTATTTCTCTTTTTGCTCGCAATGTTCACTTGGATGTGGATCTGGTTTTGCAGGGGGAAGTACTTTTTGCTCCGCTCCATCGTATGGATGTTCTAGCCTGGTCACTCCCTGTTAGTCTGGTCAAGTCGAGTTTGGCTTGGTTGGTTATTGTTCTATTTTTTGCTTGGGCTTACCATCGTTTACAAGTGTACCTATTTGATAGCAACCATGCTCGTTTGTCTGGCTTACGAACAAGGATGTTAGAAATGGTTATTTTGATTCTAGTTTCTTTAACTACTGTTCTGGCCTTTGAAGCGATTGGCTCGATGACTGTTATTGTTTTCTTGGTGGCACCAAGTATGGCTGCCCTACATTGGGTCAAATCCTTTTGGCAATTGCTTATTTTCGGGCAAGGTATCGCTATTCTAACGGTTGTGCTTGGTTTTTTAGTGGCCAATCAACTGGATTTAACCATGTCAGGAACCTGTGCCGTTATCAGCCTTCTTGTGGTTTGCTCGAGTATTATTTTAAAAAATACTTGGTCACGGTCATCTGATAAGTGAAATTGTCAGAATTTTTTGTTATTATAGTCATTAAGAAAGCCAAAGGAGAAAATCAATGACACGTTTACAAGATGATTTTTACGAATACGTCAATGGTGAATGGGCAAAAACAGCCGTGATTCCAGATGACAAGCCAAGAACAGGTGGTTTCTCAGACCTGGCGGACGAGATTGAAAAGCTCATGATTGACACGACCAATGCTTGGTTGGCGGGAGAAAACGTCCCAGAAGATAGCGTTTTGCAAAACTTTGTGGCCTTTCACAAACAAGTAGCCGACTATGCAACCCGTGACCGTTTGGGAGCAGAACCAGCACAAGCCTTAATTGCAGAGTACAAGGCTCTCAACTCTTTCGAAGAATTTACCAGCAAGCTGGCAGAATATGAGTTGGCAGGCAAGCCAAACCTCATGCCTTTTGGTGTGGCACCTGACTTTATGGATGCCCAAACCAATGTTCTGTGGGCAGATTCTCTAGGCATTATCTTGCCAGATACGACCTACTATGAAGAAGGTCATGAAAAAGGAGCAGAATTACTTAAAATGTGGAGAGAGAGTCAAGAAGCTCTCTTGCCTAAGTTCGGTTTCAGCGATGAGGAAATCAAGGACCTATTAGACAAACGTTTGGAACTGGATGCTAAGATTGCCAAGTATGTCTTGTCAAATGAAGAGGGGTCTGAGTATGCCAAACTCTATCATCCGTATGAGTGGGCAGATTTTACTGCCTTGGCACCAGAGTTGCCTTTGGATGATTTCTTCACAGCTATTTTAGGGCAAACGCCAGACAAGATTATCGTGCCTGAGGAACGCTTCTGGCAGGCTGCTAAGGACATTTACAGTGCGGATAATTGGGAGCTTTTGAAGGCGACCTTGATTTTGAAAGCGGCAGGAGCTTATACAGCCTTCCTGTCGGATGAAATCCGTATTCTAGCAGGAGCCTACAGCCGTGCCCTTTCTGGTACACCGCAGGCTCAAAACCAAGAAAAAGCAGCCTACAACTTGGCACAAGGTTACTTTAACCAGGCTCTCGGCCTTTGGTATGCAGGGGAGAAATTCTCACCAGAAGCCAAGGCGGATGTGGAAGCAAAAGTTGCCAAGATGATAGATGTCTACAAGTCTCGTTTGGAAACGGCAGACTGGTTGGCTCAGGAAACGCGTGACAAGGCCATTGTCAAACTCAATGTTATCAAGCCTT
This sequence comes from Streptococcus sp. 2021WUSS126, assembly GCF_044427255.1. Lineage (NCBI taxonomy): Bacteria > Bacillati > Bacillota > Bacilli > Lactobacillales > Streptococcaceae > Streptococcus > Streptococcus sp. 2021WUSS126. The sequence continues at coordinate 72,393 of NZ_JAOTGI010000001.1, forward strand.
ACATCGGCTACCCAGAAGCCTTGCCAGAGCGTTATTATAAAAAGATTGTTGACCCAAGCAAGTCTTTGGTGGAAAATGCCATCGAACTAAACAAGATTGACATTGCTCATGGTTGGAGCAAGTGGAACAAGCCTGTGGATATTAAGGAATGGGGTATGCCAGCTCACATGGTCAATGCCTACTACAACCCACAGAAAAACTTGATTGTCTTCCCGGCGGCCATTTTGCAGGCGCCTTTCTACTCGCTAGAACAGTCTTCATCAGCTAACTACGGCGGTATCGGTGCGGTTATTGCCCACGAGATTTCCCATGCCTTTGACTCCAACGGTGCTTCCTTTGATGAGCATGGTAGTCTCAATAACTGGTGGACAGAGGAAGATTATGCAGCCTTTGAAGCCCGTACCCAGCAGGTCATTGACCAGTTTGAAGGTCAGGATTCTTATGGTGCCAAAATCAATGGTAAGTTGACTGTGTCAGAAAACATTGCCGACCTAGGTGGGATTGCAGCGGCCTTAGAAGCAGCCAAGTCAGAGGATGACTTCTCCGCAGAGGAATTCTTCACTAACTTTGCTCGCATCTGGCGAATGAAGGCCCGTCCTGAGTTCATGCAGATGTTGGCTAGTGTCGATGTCCACGCACCAGGTCATCTGCGTACTAACATTCAGTTGCCAAACTTCGATGAATTCCATGAAACCTTTGGCGTTCAAGAAGGCGACGGCATGTGGCGTGCAAAAGAAGACCGCGTGATTATTTGGTAAAAATGGGAAAACAGCTAGTGAAAACTGGCTGTTTTTGTCTTTCCCAATTCCCCAAAAACGTGATATAATAGTAAAGATAATTTATTGACATGGAGAAATGACATGAGCTTCTACAATCACAAGGAAATCGAGCCCAAATGGCAGGAATTTTGGGCAAAAAATCATACTTTTAAGACGGGAACAGATGCGGACAAGCCAAACTTTTATGCCCTAGACATGTTCCCTTATCCGTCTGGTGCAGGCCTTCACGTTGGTCACCCAGAGGGTTATACTGCGACAGATATTCTCAGCCGTTACAAGCGTGCCCAAGGCTACAACGTTCTTCACCCAATGGGCTGGGATGCCTTTGGTTTGCCAGCAGAGCAATACGCTATGGATACGGGAAATGACCCAGCTGACTTTACAGCAGAAAATATTGCCAACTTCAAACGTCAGATTAACGCCCTTGGCTTTTCTTACGACTGGGACCGTGAGGTTAATACGACTGACCCTAACTATTACAAGTGGACCCAGTGGATTTTCACTAAGTTGTATGAAAAAGGCCTGGCCTACGAGGCAGAAGTGCCTGTAAACTGGGTGGAGGAATTGGGAACAGCTATCGCCAACGAAGAGGTCCTTCCTGACGGAACATCTGAGCGTGGTGGCTACCCAGTTGTTCGCAAGCCAATGCGTCAATGGATGTTGAAAATCACTGCCTATGCAGAACGTCTGCTCAACGACCTAGAAGAAGTTGATTGGCCAGAGTCTATCAAGGACATGCAACGCAACTGGATCGGTAAGTCAACTGGTGCCAATGTGACCTTCAAAATCAAGGACACAGACAAGGACTTCACTGTTTTCACAACTCGTCCAGATACCCTTTTTGGTGCGACTTATGCTGTTCTTGCCCCTGAGCATGACTTGGTGGATAGCATTACATCGCCTGAGCAGGCAGAAGCTGTGGCAGAATACAAACGCCAAGCTTCCCTCAAATCAGATCTTGCCCGTACAGACCTTGCCAAAGACAAGACTGGTGTATGGACAGGTGCCTATGCTATCAACCCTGTCAACGGTCGTGAAATTCCAATCTGGATTGCTGACTATGTGTTGGCAAGCTACGGAACAGGTGCTATTATGGCCGTTCCTGCCCACGATGAGCGTGACTGGGAATTTGCGAAACAGTTTGGTTTGGACATCATTCCAGTTTTGGAAGGTGGCAATGTAGAAGAAGCACCTTACACAGAAGATGGTCTTCACATCAACTCTGACTTCCTAGACGGTCTTAACAAGGAAGAAGCCATTGCCAAAATGGTAGCTTGGTTGGAAGAAAATGGTCTTGGTCAGGAGAAAATTTCTTACCGCCTCCGTGACTGGCTCTTCAGCCGTCAACGTTATTGGGGTGAGCCAATTCCAATCATCCACTGGGAAGACGGCACTTCCACAGCAGTACCTGAAAATGAGTTACCTCTGGTATTGCCAAAAACCTCAGACATCAAGCCTTCAGGTACAGGGGAGTCCCCTCTTGCTAACTTGACAGACTGGTTGGAAGTGGTGCGTGAAGACGGCGTAAAAGGTCGCCGTGAGACCAACACCATGCCACAATGGGCAGGTTCTAGCTGGTACTACCTCCGCTATATCGACCCACACAACGATGAGAAATTGGCAGACGAGGAGCTTCTCAAAGCTTGGTTGCCAGTGGACATCTACATCGGTGGTGCTGAGCACGCGGTTCTTCACTTGCTTTATGCTCGCTTCTGGCACAAGTTCCTCTATGACCTTGGCGTTGTGCCAACCAAAGAGCCATTCCAAAAACTCTTTAACCAGGGTATGATTTTGGGAACTAGCTATCGCGACAGCCGTGGTGCCCTTGTAGCGACCGACAAGGTGGAAAAACGCGACGGTTCTTTCTTCAATATCGAAACTGGTGAAGAGTTGGAGCAGGCACCTGCTAAGATGTCCAAGTCTCTTAAAAACGTGGTCAACCCAGATGATGTGGTCGAGCAATTTGGTGCGGATACCCTCCGCGTTTATGAGATGTTCATGGGTCCACTTGATGCGTCAATCGCTTGGTCAGAAGAAGGTCTCGAGGGCAGCCGTAAGTTCCTTGAACGTGTTTATCGCCTCTTGACGACTAAGGAGATTGTGGCGGAAAATAGCGGAGCGCTTGATAAGGTCTACAATGAAACTGTGAAGACGGTGACAGAGCATATCGAAGACCTGAAATTCAACACGGCTATCGCTCAACTCATGATTTTTATCAACGCAGCCAATAAAGAAGACAAGCTCTGTGTCGAATACGCCAAAGGCTTTGTCCAATTAATCGCCCCATTTGCACCACACTTGGCAGAAGAATTATGGCAAGGTTTGACTAAGTCAGCTGAGTCTATCTCATATGTCGTATGGCCAACATATGACGAAAGCAAGCTGGTAGAAAGCGAAGTGGAAATCGTTGTCCAAATCAAGGGCAAAGTAAAAGCTCGCTTGACCGTAGCCAAAGATTTAGCACCAGCTGAACTTGAAAAAGTTGCCCTTGCAGACGAAAAAGTCCAAGCTGAAATCGCTGGGCAAACAGTGGTGAAGGTGATTACGGTTGTAAACAAATTGGTTAATATTGTTGTGAAATAACCAAACTAGTGAATATCCTGGCGAAATAAATGTAAATAACAAGAAACGACTTCCGTATTGGAGGTCGTTTTTGTATTTTCTAGAATAATCATGTTGTCTTAATTTCCGTTGTGATACGGAAAAAGAGGGTCTGTGTATCCGTTTACAATAGATGTGCACTGAAATATAATAAGAATATAAAAGAAGATGAGGGAGGGAAAGTGTATTGAAAACTCTTAAATTAGTGACAATTGGTGGCGGCTCAAGTTACACTCCGGAATTGGTTGAAGGTATGATTCTTCGTGCACATCAATTACCCATTCGAGAATGGTGGTTTGTTGATGTTGAACAAGGCGCAAAAAAACAGGAGATAGTAGTTGAGTTAGCACGGCGAATGGTCGAAAAAGCAGGCCTGGACTGGAAGATAGAGTCGACCTTAGACAGAAGAGAAGCATTGATAGAGGCTGATTTTGTAACATCTCAGTTCCGAGTTGGCCAACTACCTGCAAGATACTTAGATGAGACCATTCCCTTGAGTTATGGGATGCTGGGGCAAGAGACCAATGGGGCTGGAGGAATCTTTAAAGCTTTTAGGACCATTGAAGCATATAAAGGGATTATCAAGGATATGAAGGACTTGTGTCCGAATTCTTGGTTGATTAATTTTACGAATCCTGCTGGTATCGTAACGGAAGCCATTGTTAATGAACTCCACTGGAAGAAAGTTATTGGTTTGTGTAATATCCCTATTGGTCAAAAGAAACTTGCTACTCAGATTTTAGGCCAATCAGAAGGAGACCTAAGTACGCGCCATATTGGGTTAAATCATTTTCACTTCCATGAAGTTTGGGATAAGTATGGGGAAAATCGTACGCAAGTAGTCTTAGAAACATTGTATGGGGATTTGAGAGAGGAGACGCCAGAAGCAGTCAAAAATATTACCAATCTAGAGTTTCCTATTCAATTGCTTCGGACGATTGGAATGTTGCCCTGTGACTACCATCGTTATTATTTTTTGGAACAAGAAATGTTAGAGGATGCTTTGGAACAGTATCGTCAGGGTAATGTACGAGCCAAGGTTGTGCAAGAAGTAGAGACAGAATTGTTTGAGCTTTACAAAGACCCACAATTGAAAGACAAACCAAAACAGCTGGAACTACGTGGGGGTGCCTACTATAGTGATGTTGCCTGTCAAATTATTTGTGCTATCCATAATGATAGTAGAGAAGAATTGACCGTATCTACTGTAAATAGAGGAGTTATTCCCTATCTACCTGAAAATTGTGTGGTAGAAGTCACCTCGATTATCTCTGCGCAAGGAGCAACTCCACTAGCTTGTCCACCAACTCCGCCGATTGTAACCGGCTATTTACAACTGATGAAGCAAATGGAGCTTGTCACTGTTCAGGCAGCAATGACAGGTGATTATTCCCTGGCTTTACAAGCTTTTACACTCAACCCGCTTATTTCAAACGGACCACAAGCTGAAGTGCTATTACAAGATATGTTACTTGCACATGAGAATTATTTGCCACAATTCGCACCAGCTATACAGCACATAAAAGAAAGAAGGAACAATCAATGACTAAAGACAAGGTATTTTATCAATTTCCAACAAATTTTTTGTGGGGTTCTTCTACATCAGGACCTCAAAGTGAGGGAATTGAGCCAGGTGATGGAAAAGGACAGAACAACTGGGATTATTGGTATAGTATTGAGCCTGAACGATTTCATAACAAAATTGGCCCTAGTCAAACATCAACATTTTACAAACATTATGAAAAAGATATTGATTTATTAGTTGAAACTGGGCACACTGTATTTCGGACTTCCATTCAATGGTCGCGTCTTATACCAACAGGTACTGGAGAAATTAATCAAGAGGCGGTGTCCTTCTATCGTTCGGTTTTTTCTTTGGTAAGAGCAAAGGGAATTCAGCTCTTTGTCAATCTTTATCACTTTGATCTTCCCTATTGTTTACAAGAAAAAGGTGGTTGGGAAAATAAGGAAATTGTTCGAGCCTACGAAGCTTATGCACGTACATGTTTTGAATTGTTTGATGACTTGGTGGATCGTTGGATTACCTTTAATGAGCCGATTGTTCCAGTAGAGTGTGGTTATCTAGGAAATTATCATTATCCATGTAAGGTTGATGCAAAAGCGGCAGTTGCAGTGGCTTATCATACACAGTTGGCAAGTTCTTTAGCTGTAAAGGCATGCCATGAGGTAAATCCTCACAAAAAAATTGCTATTGTCTTGAATCTAACTCCAGCCTACCCTCGTAGTGAGCAAGCAGAGGATATAAAAGCAGCTCGAATTGCAGAATTGTTTCAAACAAAGAGTTTTCTAGATCCGTCTGTGTTAGGAGAATATCCCGATGAATTAGTCGAGCTGATTGATGCATATGGTCTAATGCCAGAGGCCAGCGATGAGGAATTAGCCATTATTAAGGAAAATCGTGTGGACTTCCTAGGGGTGAATTATTATCAACCCCTTCGGGTACAAGCTCCAACCAATAGTTGGAAAGAGGGAGAGCCTCTTACTCCGGAACATTTCTTTGCCCCGTATGATATGCCAGGTAAAAAAATGAATCCGCATAGAGGTTGGGAGATTTATGAAAAAGGAATTTATGATATTGCGATAAATATTAAGGAAAATTACCATAATATCGAATGGTTTGTAACAGAAAATGGTATGGGAGTTGAAGGAGAGAACGCGTTTAAAGACAATGGATTCATTCAAGATGATTACCGGATTGAATTTATCGAAGATCATTTAATTGAATTACATCGAGCTATCCAAGAAGGGGCGAATTGTAAAGGATACATGTTATGGACCTTTATTGATTGCTGGTCTTGGTTAAATGCATACAAGAATCGATATGGATTAGTTGAACTGGATCTAGACACGCAAGAAAGAATTGTTAAGAAATCAGGCAAGTGGTTCAAGAAATTGAGCGATGCTAATGGTTTTCATCGCTAGGAGGAAATGATGGTGGAACTGGGCTTTTCAATTTATCCTGAAAACTATTCGCTAGAAGAGAGTCAAGCTTACATTAAACTTCTACACCAATACGGAGCAAGGCGCCTATTTATGAGTTTATTGCAACTTGAAAATGGAGATTTAACAGTTTTCGAATTGTATCAAAAACTAATTGACTATGCAAATCAACTTGGGATGACTGTCATTGCAGATATCAGTCCCCATTTTATCGCAGCGCAAGGTTGGGATGGGGCATTGATGGATCGTGCAGCTGAACTGGGGTTAGCTGGGATTCGTCTTGATGAAGCTCTTCCTTTGGAAGAAATCATTGAGATGACACATAATCCATACAACATAAAAGTTGAATTGAATTTGAGTACAGATAAGACCTTGTTGTCCAATCTTTTGGCTAGTATTGCAAACAGGGATAATATTATTGCCTGCCATAATTTTTATCCTCATGCTTTTACAGGTTTATCCGAAGAGCACTTCTTAGAGATGTCATCCTTTTATCATCAATCTGGCATAAGAACTGCGGCATTTGTCAGTGCACAAACAGCTTCTGAAGGACCGTGGCCATTATCTGAAGGCCTGCCAACTTTAGAAGATCATCGGTTCAGGCCTCTTCCCTTGCAAATTGCTTGGATGAAGGCAACGGGTTTTATTGATACTATTTTGATTTCAAACCAATTTATCTCGGAGGAGGAACTACAATCCATTCAAACAGTTTTAAATGAAGATACAATCAGCCTCATGGTTGATATTGAGGAGGGGTTGACTCCCGTTGAAAGAGAGATTATAGCGTTTGATCATGTTTATCGAGGTGATATTTCTGCTTATGTTCTGCGTTCAACCATGCCTCGTGTGGTGTATAAGGACGCATCTGTACCGGCTCGGTCAGACAAAGCAATTCCTGTGGGACGAGGAGATATCTTAATTGATAATGATTTATATGGTCGCTACAAGGGTGAATTGCAAATTGCACTCAAAGAATTTACCATCAGTCCAAAGGTAAATAAGGTCGGACGAATCAGCCCAGACTATCTTCCCTTGTTACGCTTTATTAAACCGTGGCAAGAGTTTAAACTGGTCATAGCTTCCGAGCACTTTCATTAATAATGCGGAAAAAGTAGGTACCTCTAGAAATCGCTTTCATGTTATAATGTACCTATAAGAAATCAAAGACTGTTGGAGGAAAGGAGGGAGCATGTTATCTAAAAAAGAAGTACGCTTGTTAGAGGTTTTACTTGCAAAACAGGAGACATTTGTACCAAGCATCGAGCTAGCCAAGGTATTATCAGTGAGTGATCGAACGGTAAGAACGTATATTCATCAACTGACATCTTCTTTAGAAAATAGCGGTGCTCATATCCTTTCAAAACAGGGTAGTGGTTATTGTTTACAGATTGAACGGCCAGTTGAGTTTGAAATGTTTTGGCAGGAGCAATTGCACTTAAAAAAGCAATTAACCGATTTAACTCAACTAGAAGAAGCGGGTGATCGGCAACGGTATATTCTCAATAAACTCTTGTTTGAGGATCCGATTCAGTCACCAGATTGCTTACAGAGAGAGCTATTCATTGGAAAGACTACACTTCATTCCATTTTGGCGGATATTCGGAAACTGTTCGCACCCTATCAACTAGAACTCCTAGTGACACGTAAAGGAATTGAGCTAAGAGGGGATGAACCTGCTATCCGTCACTTTATTATGGATTACTTTTTTGATGAGGGAAGTGTTCAATCTGTTTATGGAGTTGTCGAAACCAATCTATTGCCAGATATACGATTCACTGACTTAATGTTAATCGTTTTAGACGAGTGTCGGGATGCTACATTACGTTTATCGGATTTTGTCATGCAGAATCTAGTGCTCCATATTGCTCTTCTTTTACAACGGATGAAAATTGGGTCTGGTCTAGACCGATTCCCGATATCGGAGTGTATTCAGTCGTCTCAAGAGTATCTTGTAGCACAGCGGATTATTGAACGAATCGAAGAAACGTTTCAAGTGACGATACCGTCAGAGGAAGCAAATTACATTGCCTTGCACCTTAAGGTAAAACTAACGGGGAATCCGAATCAAGATGGTGAGGTGGAAGAGAGATTTAGACAAAATGTGGAGAACAGTCTCCTGCATTTATCACAATTAACAGGCCTAGAGTTGTCAAAGGATCAGCAACTATTCAAAGGAGTTCTGGTCCATTTGATGCCATTACGTATTCGTTTGGAGAATAATATTCAACTGGGAAATCCCTTAACTACTGAAATTAAAGACCAATATTTTGAGGCTTTCGAACTAACAAAAACAGCATTTGCAGCGATACCAGAACTAATGGGGTATTCGATTTCGGATGATGAGTGGGCTTACCTTACCTTACATGTGATGGCGGCAATAGAACGTTATCAGGGATTTAAGAAGACCAGAGTATTGGTAGTCTGTGCTACCGGAATTGGAAGTGCATTGATGTTAAAGAATCGCTTGGAGAAAGAATTTTCATCCAGCTTAGAAATTCTTGATACGGTTAGTTATTATGAAGTGACAGAGGAACGACTGAAGGATGTTGATTTGATTATTTCATCCATTAGCTTGTCGAATCTAATTTTTATGACCCCAGTCATCAATGTCAGCGTCTTCTTATCAGAGAAGGACATTGAGGCTATTCGATCTCATTTACAGCAAACGACCCCAGTTATTCCTGACCAAGGGGAAAATGTGCTAATGGAAGTAGGTCAGGCTAAGCAGATTGCAGAAGCAGTATTTGCTCCACATAGAATAGTCTACCTTGAGGAGGATTGTAACCGAGAAGTAGCCTTGAAGAAACTAGTAGCTTCTTTGAACGAATCCATTGAACCTGATTTTATTGATCGCTTTATAGAACAAGTGAATTTACGGGAATCTTACAGCCCGGTTGTCTTTGGGGAACGGTTAGCCTTCCCTCATCCAGCCTTGCCGATGAGTTATTCAGAACAAATTGTTGTAGGGATATATAAGAATGCTGTGGATTGGGGCCATGGAAAGCAAGTTCAATTCGTCTTCCTATTGTCACCGTCAAAGGGTCGAAATGCATTTCTGAAGTATATCTCACCTTGTCTGGTTGATTTTGTTCAAGATAGAGTTCTCCAAGAACGTTTGTTACATCATCCAAATTATAAAGAATTAATTGATATTTTTATTCCCCTCATTCAAAGAAAGGGGTAGGAGGAGTTTTTTATGAAACACATTATGTTAGTTTGTAATGCAGGTATGTCTACAAGTATGCTTGTAACTAAGATGCAAAAAGCAGCAGAAGAAACAGGGGTTGAAGCAACTATTTGGGCTGTTCCAGTATCTGAAGCCGATAATGAAGTTGCTCAAAAAGAGATTGATGTATTACTCTTAGGTCCACAAGTAAAATTCCTATTGAATGACTATAAGGCAAAATTTGAGCCAGCTATTAAGGTAGATGCTATCAATATGATGGATTACGGAGTGATGAATGGAGCTAAGGTGCTAGAGGCTGCCCTAAAAATGATGGAGGGGTAGTATGAATTCTCCAGAGTATCTTGAAGCGATTATGGGGCTAATCATGTACGGTGGTGAAGCAAAGGGCTTCGCTAGCCAGGCGATTCGAGCAGCCAAGGAAGGTCGTATTGACGAAGCGGAACAGCTGCTCCAAGACGCAACAGCTTCATTGAATATTGCCCATAAATCACAAACACAATTACTAGCAAAAGAAGCAGGTGGAGAGTCTGTAGAATTATCTTTGTTAATGGTACATGGACAAGATCACTTGATGAATGCTTTGACATTTATTGATTTAGCGAAAGAATTCGTAGATCTTTATAAACAGATTGGATAATTATAGGAGGACTGGGTTATGAAGATATCGAAAATAGGTCAAGTTTCAATTGAGCGACTTTTCGCTACTATTCGTCAATCCTTAAAAGATGATTTTCAGCAAAATACGGGGTCCACTTTGCAAGATCAAGATATCATCCAAGGGCTTACTTATACAAAGGTTTTTGGTGATAAAGGTCAGCACAGTGTCAAAGTGATCATCGAAGAGTTTTCAGCACCCAATTGTTACGCAGTCTGTTTTCACTCTAACCGAGGTAAAGAACATGTTTGCTATCGGCTAGAAGATTTAGGGAATGCTCAAACTAATATAGAATATTCTTATGAGATGGAAGCTGGTGATATTTTTGTAAAAGGCAACTATTTTCTCATGGAAAAACTTTTTTCAAAAAGTATAAAGCGTCAGACAGAGGCCCAATTAGAAGCCCTTATTCGCCATTCTGTAGACGGGGCTTCAGCTTAATATTTCGATCATATACAATAAAAAAATAGAAAAGGAGACAGATTATGTCAAATATTTCTGAAAAGTTTATGGAAATATCTGGTAAGATTGGTTCGCAACGTCACTTGATTGCGATTCGTGATTCCTTTATTTCCATGATGCCTATTACCATGGCAGGTACGGTGGCCGTTCTTTTGAATGTCTTTCTGAGGGATATTCCAAACAATATGGGCTGGACAGGTTTTGCAGAGGCCATGCAGCCAATTATTAACATCAATGGTTATGTTTATTTTGGAACCATTGGCATCATGGCGCTTGTTTTTGCCTTTACCTTTGGTTACAACTTGTCTTTGATGTACAAGGTCAATCCTTTGGCGGGTGGTTTGATTTCCTTCGCCTCCTTCATTTCAACTATTCCTCAAAGCCTCACCGTTTCAACCGCTTTAGAAGGGGTGGACAAATCGGTTATCACTGCTTTGGAAGGTTTGGGATTATCCATTGTGACGACAGATGGAGTTTCAACCTTGGAAACAAGCCAGTGGGGAGCTATTGCATTGAAATATGGCGGTGCAACAGGTTTGTTTACAGCACTGTTTATTGGATTTCTCGCTACATGGGTCTATGCAAGTCTTGTAAAACGGAATGTCATTATTAAATTGCCAGATTCTGTTCCACCGGCAGTTAACAAGGCTTTTGCGGCTATTATCCCAGGAACAGCGGCGATTTATGCTTCTTCTATTGTGGCATATCTTGCATTTACTCTAACAGGACAATCTTTGGGAGATTTAGTATCAACTTATATTCAACTGCCATTACTTGGTCTGTCACAAGGTCTTGGGTCAGTCATTCTTTTAACTTTCCTTGTACAACTTTTTTGGTTCTTCGGTCTGCATGGTCACAATGTCTTGGCGCCCATTATGGACGGAGTCTACATGGTTGCACTAAATGAAAATGCGGCTGTTTATACTGCAACTCATAGTACTGCGAATTTACCGTGGCTTTGGACTCGTGGTTCCTTTGATGCCTATGCTCAAATGGGTGGTTCAGGCGTCACTCTAGCTTTGATTATTGCTATTTTCATTTTCTCAAAACGAGAAGAATACAAAATGGTAGCTAAATTATCTGCTCCAATGGGTGTATTCAATATTAACGAACCAGTTACCTTTGGTATACCAATGGTATTGAATCCACTGTTTGCTATTCCATGGCTAATTGTTCCACCGATTTGTGCAACTATCGCATACTTAGCGACAGCGGCAGGTATAATTCCGCCAGTCTTTGCTCCTGTTCCATGGATTACCCCTCCAGGACTCTACGCTTATCTAGCAACAGGTGGTAACATTATGGCTGCGTTGGTTTCACTCTTCAACCTCTTTGTTGCCTTCCTGATTTGGACACCATTTGTTATTGCAGCCAATAAGGTTAAGGCTGGTGAGGAATAATGTTTTCCAAGAACAAATCTCCCTTCTTATTAGCACTAGGATTTTTCCTTATCGCGATTAGCCCGCTTTATGGGAATAAATATCTAAACATTATATCTGGTTTGGTTTTTATTCTAATCAGTGTACTTAGGAGTAGGAGAAAATAATTACACTAAATTGAAAACGACTTCCGTATTGGAGGTCGTTTTTTTGACAAAAAGTCCGAACACTGTGATTGTTAAGAGATTGCAAGTTATCTGTAATATTTGTTACATTTCTTTAAGCTCTCTGCAAGGATTATCCCTTAGGATAGATAGGGCAGAAAAACACGAAGGAATCAAATATTATGAGTTATCAAATGATAAAAAAACAATTCAAATTGGGACTGTTTACAGCCCTCATAGGAAATCTTTTATGGTTGGGAATGGTGAATGTCAGTGCAGATGATACAGTTATAAGCGATAGTCCGACAGTATCAGCGTTAACAAAAAAGGTTGAAGCTGCAAAAATAGCAGCTAAAGCTGCTGCAGAAAAAATTGTGGCTGAGAAAGCTGCTGCCGCTGCAAAGGCTGCTTTGGCTACCAATATGGTGTCAGAGGTTGCTGTGGAATATACTGCTAATACCTATCCAGCTGGTCAGTGTACTTGGGGTGCCAAAGAAATGGCTCCTTGGGTTGGAAACTATTGGGGTAATGGTGGAGATTGGGCAGCTAGTGCGGCAGCGCTTGGATATGAAGTAGGAACTACTCCAAAAGTTGGCGCTATTGCTGTATGGACAGATGGAGGCTACGGTCATGTTGCCTATGTAACAGATGTGGCAGCTAACGGGCACATTCAAGTTAAGGAATCAAACTATGGTGGGGTATACTCCCCAAGTAATGTCCGAGGTTTCTTTGATCCAACAACGACTAGCGAAGGAACAGTCAGCTATATTTACCCACCAGCTGGAGTATAATTAATATGAGATATAAAGACCGAGTAGGTCTCAGATTGAAGAAAAAGTCCATTTTGGGCAATTTTCTTCAATCTTTTTTCTTTATGTTGAAAATAGAACAACTCTCAGAAACGATGAAATATCAATGTTTCTAAGAGTTTAATGACTTGCTATCTTTCGCAAACCTCTTCAATTTTTAATATTTTTAGGAGTTTATCTACGTTCTGAGATCGAGTAGGTCTTTTTTTATGCTCCGATACTTGATTAAAATTTTTAATGTCCCTGATAGAAAAAATATATTGGCTGGAAATAGTTATTCATGATACTATTATAAAATATGAAAAAGAAAGTGTGTTTTAATTATGAAGAAAATAGCTATGTTTACAAGTTTATTGTTTGCGGGTATCGTGTTAGCAGCCTGCAATTCATCTGCAGGTACATCGAATAGTACAGACCAAACCCTCTTGACACAAATTAAGGAAGAAGGCGTTATTCAAATCGGTACTGAAGGTACCTATGCTCCTTACTCTTACCACGATGAGAGCGGAAAACTGGTCGGTTATGATGTAGAAGTAGCCGAAGCCGTTGCTGAGAAATTGGGTGTTAAGGTGGAATTTGTTGAAACAGAATGGGATTCCATGATTGCAGGTTTGGATGCAGCCCGTTTTGATACTATCGCTAACCAAGTCGGTATTACAGATGAGCGTAAGGCAAAATACGATTTTTCAACACCATATACATACATCTATGGAGCCTTGGTAACACAGAAGGATAATACTGATATTACAAGCTTTGCAGATTTATCTGGTAAAAAATCTGCCAACAGCTTGACAAGTAACTGGGCAGATTTGGCGCGTGAAAATGGTGCAGAAGTTGTCGGTGTGGATGGATTCTCTCAGGCAGTTGAATTGTTGAACACAGGGCGTGTGGATGTTACCATCAATGACAACTTGGTGTACTTGGATTATGTGAAACAGCATGCTGATGCACCGATTAAGGTTGTGACCTTGACGGATGATGTGTCAACAACAGCCTTCCCAGTTGCAAAAGGAAATGAAGATCTTGTGAAAGAGATTGATGCAGCCTTGGCAGAATTGGCTAGTGAAGGAAAATTAGCTGAAATTTCAAACAAATACTTTGGTGAAGACGTATCAAAAGCTAAGTAATCAGGAGAAACAATGACAGAGAGAGTATGGCAACTATTGCTTGATTCATTTTCACAAATACTTGTTCCAGGATTGTTGGTGACTATCCCACTGACCATCTTGTCTTTTGTCTTTGGTCTAATCATTGCTATTGGGACAGCCTTGGTGCAAATTGCTCAGATTCCCATTCTCAAACAAGTGGCTCGTTTCTATATTTGGGTTGTTCGAGGGACGCCACTCTTGGTTCAACTCTATGTGATATTCTTTGGGCTACCAAGTCTAGGAATTGTCTTGGATGCCTTTCCGTCGGCGGTTTTGGTTTTTTCTGTCAATACAGGTGCCTACGCTGCGGAAACCATACGGGCTTCTATCGAGTCCGTGCCTAAGGGGCAGTTGGAGGCTGGCTATTCTGTCGGGATGAGTTTTGCCCAGACCATGCGTCGGATTATTCTCCCACAGGCCTTTCGAGTGGCCTTTCCGCCCTTATCGAATACCTTGATTGGATTGGTTAAGGACACATCTTTAGCGGCTAATATCACGGTCTTGGAGATGTTTATGGCGACTCAGCAGATTGCGGCAAGGACCTATGAGCCATTTGCCCTCTATTGTGAAGTTGCTCTCATTTATCTATTCTTTTCAACTATTTTGACCAAGCTTCAAGCCTATGGCGAGAAGAAGTTGGCGGTCTATTAGGAGGTTCAGATGATTCAAGCAAATGGAGTAAAGCTGGCTTTCCATGGTCAAGAGGTATTAAAAGGCATTGATGTAGAGGTCAATCCAGGAGAGGTGGTTGTTATTTTGGGACCATCTGGCTCCGGAAAAACAACCCTTCTTCGTTCCTTGAACTTTTTGGAAAAAGCTGACGCGGGTCACCTAGTCTTCGGTGAGGACAGCTATGACTTGGCTCAGATGACAAAGAAGGAAATTGCAGGTATCCGCAAGCGAACAGCCTTCGTTTTTCAAAACTACAATCTCTTTGCTAATAAGACTGCCCTGCAAAATGTGACAGAAGGCTTAATTGTAGCTCGGAAAGTTCCCAAACAAGAGGCTGAAAGAATTGGTAAGGCAGCCTTGGACAAGGTTGGCCTGTCGGACAAATATGATTCTTATCCGAGCCAGCTATCAGGAGGTCAACAGCAACGAGTTGGCATTGCCAGAGCTATTGCAACTAGTCCCGAGGTCATCTATTTTGATGAACCAACCTCGGCCTTGGATCCTGAGTTAATCGGTGAAGTCCTGGCTGTCATGATGCAGTTGGCAAAAGAAGGTATGACCATGGTGGTTGTGACGCACGAGATGGGCTTTGCGCGTGCGGTAGCTGATCGAGTCATATTTATGGATGGTGGTCGGATTATCGAAGAAGGTCGACCAGAAGACATTTTTGACCAGCCAAAAGAAGAACGTACTAAGCAATTCTTAGCTCGCATTCAAAAGGTAGATGTTGAGTAAGCTAAGCAAATTAATTTATCTTATTTATTTCCACAATCGTACAGAAAATGGACAGAATTTAACAAAGATACTTCAATTGTTAGACATTGATTGGTCTAGCGGTTGGAGTATTTTTTGTTTAGAGGGAATCGATATTCTTATATAGTACTTTTAGCACGAGGCGATGAGCCGCAGGCATAGATGAAGTTAGGTAAGGTGAGCTAAGGAAGTAATAGGAGGAAAACTAAATGACGATAAATGTATTCGAAAGGTCTTTACTTTTTAGTAATAAATAGTATATAATAGCCTAAAGAAAACGTTTGCACAATTTTGACTGTTTGCTTGCTAAAAGATAAGTAACAGAAATAGAATTAGGGAGGAGTTCTATGACGACATTAGCCGATGTGGCTAGGTTAGCCAATGTATCAAAGATGACTGTTTCGCGTGTCATCAACCATCCAGAACAAGTTACACAAGAGCTACGGACACTCGTAACAGCTGCGATGGAAGAATTAAACTATAAGCCAAATGTGGCTGCCAAGGCCTTGGCCCAGCAACGGACATTGATTGTTCAGGCTGTCATTCTCGAAAAGATGGATGTGGTAGAGCCGTACTATATCGACCTTCTTGCAGGAATTGCTGATGAGCTCAATCATCGAAATTATACCTTGCAGTTGGTGACCAATCCCAGTCAGATTACTGATCAATGTGATGGTTACATTGTGACTGGCGCTCGAAAGGATGACTACCCTTGGCTGAAAGGTCTGCGGAAGCCATTGATTTTATTCGGGGAGAATCAAGAAGGCCTTCCTTTTGTAGATTCAGACAATCGTTTGGCGACTAGGTCCGCAACCCAGTTTGCTTTATCAAAAGGTTATGAGAGGATTGTTTTTGTAGGGATTGACTTGCCAGAAGCCTTTGAAAAAGGGAGAGAAGAAGGTTACAAAGATGCGATGCAGGGCCGAGAAACTCATCTCTATCGATTGGAAAATCGTTCTCGTGTTGCGGAAGAATTTGTGAAAAATCTTGATTATTTACCAGAAAACACCTGCTTTATCTGCGCATCGGATCGTCTCGCTCTTGGGGTTACAAGAGGTTTACAGGCTCTAGGAAAGTCTATTCCGAATGACGTTGGGGTAATTGGTTTTGATGGCTTCTTTTTAGATCGGATGTCCAGACCAGCCTTGACGACGATGAAGCAACCAATTCGTCAAATGGGGGCTCTTAGCGTCAAACATTTAATGACGATATTAGATGGCAAGCCTCTGGCTAAACAGGGGCATTACTGCCAGGCAACCTTAATTGAAAGGGAGACTACACCTTAGTAGTCTCTTTTTTTGGTCAGTGGGCCGTCTAGGAGCAAAAGAGGGGGGAGCTATTTATTCTATTTTAGTTAGATAGTAGTTCAAAACTTGTTACCGTTAACATTTAAGAAAACGTTTGCAAAGACTCCTTGGAATTGTATATACTGGTAGTGTACAATTCAAACTTATTTATATGGAGGAGTCTATGAAAAAGAAATCCGTTCAGAATATGAAACGAACAGGGATGCTAGAGAAGAAACAGATTTTTGGCATTCGTAAACTAAATGTAGGTGTAGCCTCTGTTGGGATTGCGGCTGCTCTGTTTTTAAGTGGAGCAGGTCAACTAGTGCAGGCAGAGGAAGTCGTCCTCCCTGCGTCAACTAGTTCAACGACTCTTTCGGAACAGGATGGCGGCGCGGTAGAAGCGACCACAACTGCGATAGGAACTACAGACTCTATGGTAGCTGAAGCGACAGCAGTAAGAGAAACAGCTGATGCAACTGCTTCAGAGGAAGCTCCTATCGAAGAAGGCAGCATTCGTCTGCACTTTGAAAATGTAGATGAAACAGCACCAGAAAGTCAAGGACTTTGGACTTGGGGAGGAGTGGCAGAGCCGTCCGATGGTAATCAATGGCCAACGGATACAGCGAATTTTTCAAGCAGTCAGGTAGATGACTACGGCCATTACGTTGATATTAAAAAATCTGAGACACCAGGAACGATCGGCTATCTGGTCCTCAAGAATGGGGAAAAAATAACAGAATCGGACCAAAAAGTGGAGCTTCTTGTTCCGGAACAGAATGAAGCCTGGATCGCTAGTGACTACAGCGTGTCTAGCTATGAGCCGCTCAAAGATGAAAATGTTCTCCGCATCAATTACACACGTGAAGACAACAATTATGAAGGTTGGGGCGTTTGGACTTGGGGCGATACGACTGAAGCGAGTGATGGCTGGCCAACAGGTGCCGTTGATTTTAAACTTGGCAAATACGGAGCTTATGTTGACATTCCTCTATCGAATGGTTTAGATTCTAAGCTTGGATTTCTACTAATCAATCAGAATAATCCAGATTTGGCTGGCAATAAATCGATTGATTTAGCTTTTGCAGATCGTAAACGGCATAGCCAAATTTTCCTTCGAAACGGTGACAACAAAGTCTATACAAATCCATATTTTATCGAAGAGAAAGTAGAACTCGATACCAGTAAGGCGACTCCGGGTACAAAAAATGTGACACTTGAGGCAAGTGTGAAAGCACCATTCAACTACAATGAAAGTGGCTTGGTATCTGTAACTGTCACCAACCCTGAAAATGCTGAGATTGTCAAAATGGAAGTCGATACAAGTGCCATCGGCGGAGGTCTTGTGCCAATCTCTACTGAGCTCAATCGTGTGACCATTAAAGCGACGTCTAGCACAGCGCCAGGGACCTATAGTCTTCCTGTAAAGGTCTATGACAAGGACAACGGTTACTACGAAACAAAATTGGATGTGACCATTACAGAGCGTATCAAGGCAGATGGTGAAAAAGACTGGGACGAGCAAGTTATCTACTTTATGATGACAGACCGTTTCTACAATGGAGACACCAGCAACGACAAGCTGGTGGAAGGAACGGCCTCCAACCCACGCGGTCTTTACCAAGGTGGTGACTTCAAAGGAGTGACAGCCAAGCTGGACTATCTGAAAGAATTGGGTGTGGACTCTATCTGGTTGACACCAATTGTGGAAAATATTCCACAGAATGTCGGTAGCGTAACAGATGGAGAGTACTATGCTTACCATGGTTATTGGGCATCCAATTTTGAGAAACTAAATCCGCATTTGGGAAGTTTAGCTGATTTTCATGAATTAATTGATGCCGCGGCGGAAAAAGGTATAAACATTGTTGTTGACGTGGTGCTTAACCATGCTGGCTATGGTACAGAAGAAACCTTTGCAGGCATGGTGCGGACTAAGGAAGAAGATAAGCAGGGAGATGATCAGCTCGGTTCGCTTTCAGGACTGCCTGACTTCAAGACAGAAGAAGCTACCGTTCGCAATCAGTTGGTTGCTTGGCAGGCATCTTGGTTGGAACGCTCAACAACTGCCAAGGGCAACTCTATCTATGCTTTCCGTGTCGATACAGTCAAACACGTTGATGATACAACCTGGCAGCATTTCAAAAATGAATTGGTGGATAGAGACCCTGACTTCCACTTGATTGGGGAAACTTGGGGAGCTAACTATAAAGATACCAAGGGTGACTTGGGTATCGGTACTATGGACAGCTTGTTGGACTTTGGCTTCAAGGATATTGCTAAATATCTGGTCAATGGTCAACTGAAAGCAGCTGGAAAAGAGCTGGAAGAACGTAGCAAGGTTCTGACTAGTGCAGCTTCTCTGGGTCAATTCTTGGGCAGTCATGACGAAGATGGTTTCCTCTACAGTCTTGGTGGCGCAGAAAAAGAAGGAAATCTGGATAAACTGAAATTGGCTGCTAGTCTCTTGATTACTGCTAAAGGTCAGCCAGTCATCTACTACGGTGAAGAATTAGGTCAATCTGGACAAAACAACTGGCCAGTTTATGACAACCGGTACGATTTCGATTGGAGTAAGGTAGAGACAAGTGACATAGAGGACCATTACCAAAAATTGTTGGCTTTCCGCAATGCCAATTCAACATTGCTCTCACGTGGTGATACAAGCACCCTTGCTGGAAATGATAGCCAAGGTTGGCTTATCAGCAAACGCAGTTACCAAGATCAAGCTGCCTATCTTGTCTTCTCAACCAATACCGAGAGCAAGGAAATGGCGCTTGAAGTATCTGATAAAGATGTGATTGTCACAGATGCCTACACAGGAAAATCTTATCAAGCTATCGAGAAAGACGGTAAATGGGTTGTTCAAGTCGAACTTCCAACGATCGGTCAAGGTGGCACCATGCTCCTTCAGACAGAAGCAGGTGACATCGTCAATGCAAGTGTGCAAGGAGTGACTGAAGAGCCAATTGAAGCAGGCTACTTCCGTGTTCACTTTAAAACTCTACCATCTGATAATCTATCTAGCCTAGGTTTATGGACATGGGATGATGTCGAAAAACCATCGTCAGATGTTGGTGCTTGGCCAACAGGTGCAACCAATTTCAGCACGGCTAAACAGGATGACTATGGCTATTATCTGGACATCAAGATGAAAGATGAAACAGCCAGCAAGATTAGTCTGTTGATTAATAACACTTCTGGTGATAACATCACAGGTGACAAGACCATTGAACGGATTAGCACCAAGATGAATGAAGCTTGGTTTGATGAAAACTACCAACTCAGCCTCTATCAACCGCTCAAAGAAGGCTACATCCGTATCAATTACTTCCGTACCGATGGCAATTATGACCAAAAAGGTCTCTGGATTTGGGGAGATGTGACTGATGTTACCTTGGGTGACTGGCCAAATGGTATTGATTTTGAAAACCAAGGCAAGTACGGTGCCTATATTGATGTCAAATTGACAGATTTACCAAGTTCCATTGGCTTCCTGCTATTGGATGAAAGCAAGTCAGGAGATGATGTGAAGATTCAGCAGAAAGATTATAGCTTTAAAGATTTGAAAAATCAGACACAAATCTTCCTCAAGGATGATGATGCGACTATTTACACCAACCCTTATTTTGTCAATAATGTCCGTGTGACAGGTGTTTCTCATGTTAGCCTAACAGCTCTAGAAGCAGCCTTTACAACGCTGGAAGGTGCTGATAAGGATAGCATCTTGGAGAAATTGTCTGTAACAGATAAAAATGGTCAGACAGTTGCTGTGACGGACCTTGTCTTGGATGCTACTAGCAACAAGGTGCGAGTCCTTGGGGATTTCAACCAAGAAAATGCGGGCTATACCCTCAAATATGGCAATGATAGCTTCACAACGACTATGAGCTGGCAATTGAAGGATGAGCTCTATGCTTATGATGGAGAACTTGGTGCGCGTGTGCGTCAGGCTGGTAGTGTCGTTGATATGACTCTCTGGTCTCCAAGTGCAGACAGCGTAGCAGTTGTTCTTTATGATAAGGATGACCAGTCTAAGGTGGTCGGTAAATTGGCCATGACCAAGGGCGATAAGGGACAATGGGATCTTGAATTGAATGGTCAATCAGGTCTTGGTATTTCGGACTATCGTGGTTACTACTACCATTATGAAATCACTCGTGGGGATCAAGCTGTTCTTGTTTTAGATCCATATGCTAAGTCTTTAGCTGAGTGGAATAGTGATTTGGCAGATACAGATCCATCTTATCGTATTGCAAAAGCTGCGATTGTGGATCCATCAGAAGTTGGTCCAAGTGATTTGAACTATGCCACAATTCCTAACTTCAATCAGCGTGAAGATGCCATTATCTATGAAGCCCATGTTCGTGACTTCACATCAGACCCTGCTATTTCTGATGAATTGACAGCTCAGTTCGGTACCTTTGCAGCCTTTGCAGAGCGACTCAGCTACCTTAAGGACTTGGGTGTGACCCATATTCAACTGCTCCCAATTATGAGCTACTATTTTGTCAATGAATTGAAAAATGCAGAGCGTCTCAGTGAGTATGCATCAAGCAACAGTAACTATAACTGGGGTTATGATCCACAGAGCTACTTTGCCTTTACAGGTATGTATTCTACAGATCCGACAGATCCAATGAAACGCATCGAAGAGTTCAAAAACCTAGTCAATGAAATCCACAAACAAGGCATGGGTGTGATTTTGGATGTGGTCTATAACCACACTTCTAAGACCTTCTTATTTGAAGATTTGGAGCCAAACTATTACCACTTCATGGAGGCAGATGGTACGGCTAAATCAAGCTTTGGTGGTGGTCGTCTGGGAACCACTCACTACATGAGCCGTCGTGTCTTAGTTGATTCCATCAAGTATCTTGTGGATGAGTTTAAGGTAGATGGTTTCCGTTTCGATATGATGGGGGATCATGATGCCGAAGCAATTGAGCTGGCCTTTACAGAGGCTCAAAAACTCAATCCAAATATTATTATGCTTGGTGAAGGATGGAGAACCTTTACAGGTGATGCCAATCAGCCTGTTCAGCCAGCAGACCAAGACTGGATGAGTTCAACAGATACGGTTGCGGTATTCTCAGATGACATTCGCAATACACTTAAATCGGGTTATCCAAACGAAGGTCAGCCAGCCTTTATCACAGGCGGTGCTAAGAGTGTAGAATCTGTCTTCAATAACATCAAGGCACAACCAGGCAACTTCTTGGCAGACGATCCAGGTGATGTGATCCAGTATATTGCTGCGCATGATAACTTGACCCTCTTTGATATCATTGCTCAGTCCATCAAGAAGGATCCGTCAGTTGCTGAAAACTATACTGAAATTCACCAACGTCAACGCTTGGGTAATTTGCTAGTCTTGACTGCTCAAGGGACACCGTTTATCCATTCTGGTCAGGAGTATGGACGGACCAAACAGTTCCGCCATCCTGATTACAAGAACCCTGTTACAGAGGACAAGGTACCAAACAAGGCGCATTTGTTGACCAATGCAGATGGAACGCCATTTGACTATCCATACTACATTCATGACTCTTACGATTCATCGGATGCGGTCAACAAGTTTGACTGGACCAAAGCGACAGATGAGGCGCTCTATCCAGAGAATACCCGTACTCAGGCCTTTACAAAAGGATTGATTGCCTTGCGCAAATCTACAGATGCCTTCCGTTTGGGAACAAAAGAAGAAGTTGAACAGAAGGTTAGCTTGATTTCAATTCCAGGTCAAAATGGTATTGCCAAAAATGATGTGGTCATTGCCTATCAAACCATTGCAAGCAATGGGGACCGCTATGCTGTCTTTGTCAACGCAGACAGCAAGGAGCGCAGTTTTGTTCTTTCTGATAGTTACAAAGAATTGCTGAAGGGTCAAGTGCTGGTCGATGGTAAGCGGGCTGGAATAGCAGCGCTGACTGATTTGGTAGGTGTGACATTGACAGATGATGCAGTTGTGCTTGCACCTTTGACTGCAACAGTGATTCGTTTGCCTTATATTATTACAGAAGCTCCAGATACAGCACCTACTGCTGAAGAAAAACCAACTCTAGACTTTACTAGGAAAGAACGTACAGAAGAAACTGTCCTTCCAATTGCAGAGGAAGTTCGCTATGATACCACTCTTGCAAAAGGTCAATCTTATGTCCTTCAAGAAGGTAAGGCAGGTAAGAAAGTTCTGGTTTATCAAGATGTTTTGGTTGACGGTAAGGTGGTCGCTACTAACTTGTTATCAGAAACAGTTGTTGATAGCGAAACACGTATTGTTGTGAAAGGCAGTATGGAGGCTAAGAAAGAGGCTGAAAAACCGAGTCTTTCTACTACTGCTCAAGCATCTAGACAAGCGACAAGTGCTGCAAGCAAGGCGAGTCTGCCGATTACGGGTAACCGACAAAGCGATTTGGCACTTCTAGGTCTCGGACTTGTTGGACTTGGATTGACAGTTGCTGCGCAAGGAAGAAATAAAAAATCGGAAGAGTAATAATATTTGGCTCTCCAGAGGAGCACTACTCAAAACCTTGTAAATCTCTTATAAATACAAGGATTGAGAGTATCACTTCCCTCTAGAAGAGGTTGGTTTTAAACCAACCTCTTCTTTTATGTTTTTTTGAAGTTCTTCTAATTTTTTAGATAAAATAACGTCTATTTATTGATTATTAGAATAAATGGGCTGGTGAACTATAGGGAGGAATTCTGATTAAATCAGCTATTAAAGTTCGGAAATAGTCCAATAGTGAACACAAGCCTGTGTTTTATTTGGTCTTTTTGTTTCCGCTTACATAAATTATAATTAAACCATAAAAATCATTTCAAAAAGGAGAATGAAAAATGGATTTCCTTCAAACCCCATTAAACTGGTTCTCACAGAATATCCTGCAGAATCCAGCCTTCTTCGTAGGTCTTTTAGTATTGGTGGGCTATGCTCTCCTAAAGAAAAAACCTCATGATGTTTTTGCAGGGTTTATCAAAGCGACAGTTGGCTATATGATTTTGAACGTAGCAGCTGGTGGTTTAGTAACAACCTTTCGTCCGATTTTGGCGGCTTTGAACTATAAGT
The DNA here is from genome assembly GCF_044427255.1 of Streptococcus sp. 2021WUSS126. Taxonomy (NCBI): domain Bacteria; kingdom Bacillati; phylum Bacillota; class Bacilli; order Lactobacillales; family Streptococcaceae; genus Streptococcus; species Streptococcus sp. 2021WUSS126. Next base: position 96,315 of record NZ_JAOTGI010000001.1, read on the forward strand.
TCCAAATTGATGCAGCAGTTATTGACCCTTACTTCGGTCTTGCAGCAGCAAATGGGAAAATTGCTGAGGAGTTTCCTGATTTCGTATCAACAGCCACTACAGCACTCTTGATTGGTTTCGGTGTCAACATCCTCTTGGTGGCATTACGTAAGGTCACAAAAGTACGTACTCTGTTCATCACTGGACACATCATGGTACAACAAGCGGCAACAGTCTCATTGATGGTGCTCTTCCTCATTCCAGCTCTTCGTAACCAATTCGGTACAGCAGCGATCGGTATCATCTGTGGTATTTACTGGGCAGTCAGCTCAAATATGACAGTTGAACCAACCCAACGATTAACAGGCGGCGGTGGATTTGCCATCGGTCACCAACAACAATTCGCTATCTGGTTTGTCGATAAGATTGCACCAAAACTTGGTAAAAAAGAAGAAAACTTGGATAACTTGAAGTTGCCTAGCTTCCTCAACATCTTCCACGATACAGTTGTTGCTTCAGCAACCTTGATGCTTGTGTTCTTCGGTGTGATTTTGTTCATCTTGGGTCCAGAAATCATGGCAAATCCAGAAGTTATCACTTCAGGTGCCCCATACAACCCAGCTAAACAAGATTTCTTCATGTATGTTTTACAAACAGCCTTCACCTTCTCAGTATATCTTTTCATTTTGATGCAAGGTGTCCGCATGTTCGTAGCAGAATTGACAAATGCCTTCCAGGGTATCTCAAGCAAATTGCTTCCTGGTTCATTCCCAGCGGTGGACGTTGCAGCTTCTTACGGCTTCGGTTCATCTAACGCAGTTCTTTCAGGTTTTGCCTTCGGTTTGATTGGGCAATTGATTACAATCGTTCTCTTGATTGTCTTCAAGAGTCCAATCCTCATCATCACTGGTTTCGTACCTGTATTCTTCGATAACGCAGCTATCGCAGTGTACGCTGACAAACGTGGTGGTTGGAAAGCAGCGGCCATCCTTTCCTTCATCTCAGGTGTCCTTCAAGTTGCTCTTGGTGCAGTCTGCGTTGGCTTGCTTGAATTGAGTGGTGGTTACCACGGAAACATTGACTTTGAAGTGCCATGGTTACCATTTGGACTTGCATTTAAGTACATCGGTATTGCTGGTTATGTTCTTGTCTGCCTCTTCTTATTGGCTATTCCGCAACTTCAATTTGCGAAAGCAAAAGATAAGGAAGCATACTATCGTGGCGAGGCACAAGCAGAATAGTATCCTTGGTCTGTAAAATCAGAACATAATGTATTAAAAATAAAATAGGAGTGAAATTATGGTTAAAGTTTTAACAGCCTGCGGAAATGGCATGGGCTCATCTATGGTCATCAAGATGAAGGTAGAAAACGCTCTTCGTCAACTCGGCGTAACAGATTTTCAATCAGCTTCCTGCTCAGTTGGTGAAGCAAAAGGTTTGGCGGCAGGATATGATATTGTCGTAGCCTCTAACCACTTGATTTCTGAGTTGGAAGGTCGCACGAAAGGTCACTTGGTTGGTCTTGACAACCTCATGGACGACAACGAAATCAAAACAAAATTACAAGCAGTGCTATAAATAGCCGTTAGGGGTAGGGAGTTTCCCTCCCCCTTTCATGTAGCGTGTAGAAGGGAAAAACTATGAATTTACAAAAATCATTTACAGAAAATAATTCCATTCGCTTGGGATTGACAGCGGAAACCTGGCAGGAGGCTGTTCACAAGGCTGTTGAACCGCTGATTGACAGTGGTGCTGCGACAGAAGAATACTATGATGCCATCATTGCCTCGACAGAAGAATATGGTCCCTACTATGTTCTCATGCCTGGTATGGCTATGCCTCACGCCCAAGCAGGTGTTGGCGTCTTGAAGGATTCCTTTGCTTTGATTACCTTGACAAAACCAGTCGTCTTCTCAGATGGGAAAGAAGTGTCTGTTCTGCTCACTCTTGCAGCTACCGATCCAAAGATTCATACATCTGTAGCTATTCCACAAATTATTGCCCTCTTTGAATTGGAAAATTCCATTGAGCGTTTGATTGCTTGTCAAACTCCTGAGGAAGTCTTGGCAATGGTGGAAGAGTCCAAAAACAGTCCTTACCTAGAAGGTTTAGATTTAGAAAGTTAGGAGAAAAAACATGAAACATATTCCAAATTTACAAGTTGCCCTTGACCATTCAGACTTGCAGGGAGCGATTAAAGCAGCTGTTTCCGTTGGTCATGAAGTGGATGTTATCGAGGCAGGTACCGTTTGTTTGCTTCAAGTTGGTAGCGAATTGGTAGAAGTGCTGCGCAGCCTTTTCCCAGACAAAATTATCGTTGCAGATACCAAGTGTGCGGATGCGGGTGGTACGGTTGCCAAAAACAATGCCGTTCGTGGTGCGGACTGGATGACTTGTATCTGTTCTGCAACTATTCCAACTATGGAAGCTGCTTTGAAGGCTATCAAGGAAGTACGTGGTGACAAGGGCGAAATCCAAATCGAGCTTTACGGTGACTGGACTTATGAACAGGCTCAACTCTGGTTGGATGCTGGCATTTCCCAAGCGATTTACCACCAATCTCGTGACGCCCTCCTTGCTGGCGAAACTTGGGGCGAAAAAGACCTCAATAAAGTGAAAAAATTGGTTGATATGGGCTTCCGTGTTTCTGTGACAGGTGGTTTGGATGTGGATACGCTCAAGCTTTTCGAAGGTGTAGATGTCTTCACCTTTATCGCAGGTCGCGGTATTACAGAAGCGGCGGATCCAGCAGCTGCGGCGCGTGAATTCAAAGACGAAATCCGTCGTATCTGGGGGTAAGGCCTATGGCACGACCAATCGGAATATATGAAAAGGCAATGCCCAAGCACTTCACATGGAAGGAACGCTTGGAGTTTGCCAAAGAATTAGGTTTCGACTTTGTGGAAATGTCGGTGGATGAGAGCGATGCACGTTTGGCTCGTTTGGAGTGGACCAAGGAAGAGCGTTTGGAGCTGGTCAAAGCCATCTATGAAACAGGTGTCCGCATTCCGACTATTTGCTTCTCTGGTCACCGTCGCTACCCGCTTGGCTCCAATGATCCTGCTCTTGAAGCCAAGTCCTTAGAAACCATGAAACAGTGTATCGAGCTGGCTCAAGACCTTGGTGTCCGTGTCATCCAGTTGGCTGGCTACGACGTCTACTATGAGGAAAAATCGCCTGAAACTAGAGAGCGTTTCATCAAGAATCTCCGTCAGGCTTGCGACTGGGCAGAACAGGCTCAGGTCATGTTGGCTATTGAGATTATGGATGATCCATTTATCAACTCCATTGAAAAATACCTAGCCGTTGAAAAAGAAATCGATTCGCCTTATCTCTTTGTCTATCCAGATACTGGAAATGTGTCTGCTTGGCACAATGATATTTACAGCGAATTTTATCTGGGACACCGTTCCATCGCAGCTCTTCACTTGAAAGATACCTATGCGGTAACCGAGAACTCCAAGGGGCAATTCCGTGATGTCCCATTCGGTCAGGGCTGTGTGGACTGGGACAATATGTTTGCAGTATTGAAAAAGACCAATTACCAAGGTCCATTCTTGATTGAGATGTGGTCTGAAAACTGCGAAACGGTCGAGGAAACACGAGCAACGATTAAAGAGGCACAAGATTTCCTCTATCCATTGATTGAGAAAGCGGGGTTGAACTAATGCCAAAAGATTTACAGGAAATGCGCCAACGGGTTTATGAAGCCAACGTCGCCCTACCTGCTCACGGACTCGTCAAATTTACCTGGGGCAACGTATCAGAAGTCTGCCGTGAACTTGGTCGCATCGTCATCAAGCCTTCTGGTGTGGATTATGAAAAATTGTCCCCAGAAAACATGGTGGTGACCGACTTGGACGGAAATGTAGTGGAAGGAGACCTGAATCCGTCGTCTGATTTGGCGACCCACGTTGCCCTCTACAAGGCTTGGCCAAATGTCCATGCTGTCGTGCATACGCATTCGACAGAGGCAGTGGGTTGGGCTCAGGCTGGTCGTGACATTCCATTTTATGGGACAACTCATGCGGACTATTTCTACGGTCCGGTACCATGTGCCCGTTCCTTGACGGCTGAAGAGGTGAATGCGGCCTATGAAAAAGAAACCGGTGCAGTCATCATCGAGGAATTCGAGCGTCGTGGTATCGACCCAGTCGCTGTTCCAGGAATTGTTGTCCGCAATCATGGACCATTTACCTGGGGCAAGGATCCTGTTCAGGCAGTTTACCATAGCGTTGTCCTTGAGGAAGTGGCTCGGATGAACCGCTACACAGAGCAGATTAATCCACGGGTGGAGCCAGCGCCAAGCTATATCATGGACAAGCATTACCTCCGTAAACATGGTCCTAATGCCTACTATGGACAAAAGGGTGACGAACATTAAGTTCTTGTGTGAAAAAAACAGTAGGGAAAAGTAGCAGACTCCCCAAAAGGGAGAACTGCTTTTTCCCTTTTGATGAGGAGAAAGATGAGGAAATTTTTACAGGATAGTCTGACAGAAACAGCCTACTATTTAGAATTGATTTTATCTGCCATACTTGGTTTAGCCCTTTTAGCCTTGTCAACGCTTCTTTTTGCAGACCTACTCAGCTCATTAGCTGGTGATATTCAAGCGGATACGTTTATTCAAAATTTTCTGAGTCGTGCAATGACCTTGGCGGTCGGAGTCGAATTTATCAAAATGCTTTGCAAACAGTCACCTAGCACCGTGATTGAGGTACTCCTAGTTGCCATTGCTCGCCAACTGATTGTAGAGCATGGTTCTAGTAGTGATTACTTGATTGGAATTATTTCGGTCGCTATTTTGTTTGCGGTCAGAAAGTATCTCTTTACCCAGTTTGATGATTCCAATAACATCATCATGCGTGCCAGCCAGAAAGTAAAAGTGGCTAATATCATCGCACGAGTAAAAATTCCAAGTGAAGATAGCGAGACTTTGAGAGATTTTGTGACACGAAAACTCAATGAAGAGGAGAAAACCATTGCTATTGGTGCTTGTGTATATTTGAAAAATGTTGCCCTTCGGATAGATAACATGCACGGAGAATTGATTACCCGAGTAGAAATTATTAAAAGCATCTATTAATTCTAACTAAAGATATTTATGCAATATAAAACAAGTAATAATCAGATGAATTTTAATAATTATTAGAATATCTAAGGTAATTATGTTAAGATAGTAACGGGACGGGGGAAAGAGGAGGAGAATCTTGTTATTAGATAAGAGTAGTTGCGCTCTACTGAGGTACCTGATTGGTCTGCAGGAACCTGAGACAATCATGGCTATTTCCAAGGGCTTGCAACAATCACGTCGAAAAATCTATTATCATCTAGAAAAAATCAATGATGCCCTACCAACAACTGTAGAGAGTATTGAAAGCTTACCTCGCATCGGTATTCGACTTACCGAAGCGCAAAAAATAGCCTGTCGAGATCTTCTCGATTCCATTGATTCGTACACCTACGTCATGAGCATGCCTGAGCGCATTCAGCTGATGTTGGTATATATCTGTATCACACCAGAAAGAGTGACCATTGAACGGCTAATGGAGTTGACAGAAGTCTCTCGTAATACGGTCTTAAATGATTTGAATGAAATTCGAACCCAGTTGGCTCAAGAACAATACAAGATGACCCTCTATGTATCTAAGAGTCAGGGCTATAGTCTGGTTTGTCACCCTTTAAATAAAATCCAATATGTCCACTCGCTTCTCTATACCATCTTCTTGGACGCCAATAAAGGTTTTTTGCAGGTTCTAGAAGATAAGTTATTTGAGTTGGTAGGGTGTCAGTTGCTCTTCTCCGAAGAAATGGCACAATTTTTACAGGGACAAGTATCGCAGTTAGAAAAGAAACTAGGCAAGAAAATCAATCGTTACGAGATCGAGTTTATGCTCAAAGTATTGCCTTTTTTGCTCCTTAGCTATCGCAATATGGAGCTGGATGACTTGGAAGAACGAGCCATTCTCAAAGAATTTGAACAAGTTCGAGAGCGTATAGAGTACCGAGTTGCTCAGGAATTGAAAGATGCCTTGTTGCAAACCTTTGATTTGAAATTGGATGAAATAGAAATCTCCCTGATTGCCATTCTACTTCTATCCTATCGAAAGGATAGCGATGTTCATGTATTCAGCCAAGATTTCATTGACTTGAAGCGTGTGGTAGAGCGATTTATTCATCATTTTGAGATACATTCACCATTTGAATTGGAAAATCCAGATGAATTAGCCAAACATCTCTTGGCACATTGCAAGGCTCTGTTGTTCAGAAAAACCTACGGCATCCTATCTAAAAATCCAATGGTCCAACAAATCCAAGATAAATACGGCACCCTGTTTGCTATGACACGGGGTTCTGGAAAGATTTTGGAGGAGGAGTGGCAGATTGAGTTATCCGATGGAGATATTGCCTATTTGACGATTCATCTAGGAGGTGCTATTCGACGTAGTGGGACGCGCAAGGCACAGACACAGATTGTCTATTTAATCTGTGATGAAGGGGTGTCAGTCCAACGCTTACTTTATAAACAATGCCAGCATCACTTGCCAGATAAGAAGATTGGCGCCGTCTTTACCACTGAACAATTCAAGAGTGTCGAAGATTTACTAGAGGTTGATTTCTTGATTACAACCAGCGATGGGTTGGAAACGGATTTCCCTTTGGTTCAGGTTCACCCCATTTTAGATTTTGATGATGTGCTAAACATGACTCATTTTGCAAAATATCGTAGTTTGGCAGATGAAAAACAAGTTTTTGCAGTAGAACTAGACAAGCTTTTGTCGGGATATATCGCAGACGGAAGGACCGCTCGAGAACTCAAACAACGGCTACAAAAACTGATTACCAATGAATTATTAACCAATTTATCCAGTCAAGATATTGAAACAGATCTGTATTAGGGTAAAGTCCAAGTGTGAACACAAGCCTGTGTTTTATTTGGTCTTTTTTTTGTTGCCTTTGGAGCATATACTAGAAGCATAGAAACGTACCTTATAGGAGGAATGGAAAATGGCTAAAGTTCAAGATATTACAAGAGAATCCTGGATTCTTTCAACCTTCCCAGAATGGGGAACTTGGCTCAATGAAGAAATTGAAGAAGAAGTAGTGCCAGAAGGCAACTTTGCTATGTGGTGGCTTGGAAACTGCGGTGTCTGGATTAAAACACCAGGTGGTGCGAACGTGGTCATGGACCTCTGGTCATCACGTGGAAAATCCACTAAAAAAGTGAAAGATATGGTTTGGGGACACCAGATGGCTAACATGGCAGGTGTGCGCAAATTGCAACCAAACTTGCGTGTGCAGCCAATGGTTATCGACCCATTTGCCATCAATGAATTGGACTACTACCTAGTATCGCACGTCCACAGTGACCACATGGACATCAGCACAGCCGCTGCCATCATCAACAATCCAAAGTTGGACCACGTCAAATTTGTCGGTCCAGTTGAAAGTGGCGACATCTGGGAAAAATGGGGTGTGCCTGCTGACCGTATTATCCGCATCGCACCAGGTGATAGCTTTGAATTCAAAGACATCAAGGTCCACGCAGTTGAGTCCTTCGACCGTACTTGCTTGGTGACCTTGCCAATCGAAGGCTACGACGAAAATGGTGGTAAATTAGCAGGACTTCCTGTGACAGATGAACTCATGGCTCGCAAGGCAGTCAACTATGTCTTTGAAACACCTGGCGGAACCATCTACCACGGTGCAGACTCCCACTTCTCAAACTACTTTGCAAAACACGGTCGCGACTTCAATATCGACGTTGCTATCAACAACTACGGTGACAACCCAATCGGTATCCAAGACAAGATGACCTCAATCGACCTTCTCCGTATGGCAGAAAACTTGCGTGCTAAGGTAATCATCCCTGTTCACTATGACATCTGGTCTAACTTCATGGCGTCAACAGATGAAATCTTGCAGCTCTGGAAAATGCGTAAGGAACGCTTGCAATATGATTTCCATCCATTCATCTGGGAAGTTGGTGGCAAGTATACTTATCCGATGGACAAGGACCGTATTGAATATCACCACCCACGTGGCTTTGATGATTGCTTCTTAGAAGACTCAAATATTCAATTTAAGGCTTTGTTATAAGATTGAGAACTCTCTTGCTCCATAGAGACGAGGAGAGGCGCTATAAACTCTGATAAAGTATGAAATGTGCGAATTACTACTGTTCACTCCAAGGGCGGGACGAAAGTCCTGCCTCTTTTCTACGGATAATTTGCTTCTTACTTCATTTCAAACAGACATAGAAAACGCTTTATGGTATAATAAATTCATGACTTTAAAAAAGGAGAAAAACATGTCAAATCTTTCAGTCAATGCGATTCGTTTCCTTGGTATTGATGCCATCGAAAAATCAAAATCAGGTCACCCAGGTGTCGTCATGGGTGCGGCTCCAATGGCCTACAGCCTTTTTACTAAAGAACTTCGTATCAACCCAGCTCAGCCAAACTGGGTGAACCGTGACCGCTTTATCTTATCAGCAGGTCATGGGTCAATGCTCCTCTACGGACTTCTTCATTTGTCAGGATTTGAAGATGTCACTATGGATGAAATCAAGAACTTCCGTCAATGGGGTTCAAAAACACCAGGTCACCCAGAATTTGGTCACACAGCAGGTGTAGATGCAACAACAGGTCCTCTTGGACAAGGTATCTCAACTGCGACAGGTTTTGCGCAAGCAGAGCGTTTCCTTGCAGCTAAGTACAACCGTGATGGTTTCCCAATCTTTGACCACTATACTTACGTAATCTGTGGTGATGGCGACTTGATGGAAGGTGTTTCTGCAGAAGCGGCTTCTTACGCAGGTCTTCAAAAATTAGAAAAACTCATCGTTCTTTACGATTCAAATGACATCAACTTGGATGGCGAAACAAAAGACTCCTTCACAGAAGATGTACGTGCCCGTTACAATGCTTATGGCTGGCATACAGACCTCGTAACAGACGGTACAGATGTAGATGCCATCTTTGCTGCTATTGAAAAGGCAAAAGCAGCTGGTAAGCCATCTCTTATCGAAATCAAGACTGTTATCGGTCATGGTTCACCAAACAAACAAGGAACAAATGCCGTTCACGGTGCTCCACTTGGTGCAGAAGAAACAGAAGCAACTCGTAAGGCGCTTGATTGGAACTATGGTCCATTTGAAATTCCAGCTGAAGTTTATGCGGACTTCAAAGCTAATGTAGCTGATCGCGGTGCAGCAGCTTACGATGCCTGGGTGAAATTAGTTGAAGACTACAAATTAGCTCATCCAGAATTAGCAGCTGAAGTAACAGCTATCTTGGAAGGTCGTGACGTAGTTGAAATCAAGCCAGAAGACTTCCCAGTTTACGAAAATGGCTTCTCACAAGCAACTCGTAACTCATCACAAGATGCCCTCAACGCAGCGGCTAAAGTTTTGCCAACCTTCCTTGGAGGTTCAGCTGACTTGGCTCACTCAAACATGACCTATATCAAGGAAGATGGTTTGCAAGATTCAGTAAATCCACTCAACCGCAATATCCAGTTTGGTGTGCGTGAATTTGCTATGGGTACTATCCTGAACGGTATGGCAGCCCACGGTGGACTTCGTGTTTATGGTGGTACCTTCTTCGTCTTCTCAGACTATGTCAAAGCAGCAGTTCGTTTGTCAGCTCTTCAAGGACTTCCAGTGACTTATGTCTTCACTCATGACTCAATTGCAGTCGGTGAAGATGGTCCAACTCACGAGCCAATCGAGCACTTGGCAGGACTTCGTGCTATGCCAAACCTCAACGTTTTCCGTCCAGCAGATGCGCGTGAAACACAGGCAGCTTGGTACTTGTCATTGACCAGCAAGTCTACACCATCAGCCCTTGTTCTCACTCGTCAAAACTTGACAGTTGAAGAAGGAACAGACTTTGACAAGGTTGCAAAAGGGGCTTATGTTGTATATGAAGCAGCAGGCTTTGATACTATCCTTCTTGCATCTGGTTCAGAAGTGAACTTGGCTGTTAAAGCTGCCAAAGAACTAGAAGCAGCAGGCACTAAGGTTCGTGTGGTTTCTGTGCCATCAACTGAACTCTTCGATGCCCAAGATGCTGCCTACAAGGAAGAAATCCTCCCAAATGCTATCCGTCGTCGCTTGGCAATTGAAATGGGTGCAACTCAAAGTTGGTACAAGTATGTCGGTCTTGACGGTAAAGTCCTTGGTATCGACACGTTCGGTGCCTCAGCTCCAGCCCAAACAGTTATTGACAACTATGGCTTCACAGTAGAAAATGTTGTGAAATTAGTTGGCGAATTGTAATAGAAAATGTCAGAGACAGCCTTTCGGGGCTGTTTTTGAATTTTTTTAAAAATTTTCTTGACAACATAGACAATAAATGATATATTAACATTTGTAAATATCAATATTGCTCCCCCTACCTTCTCGAATGAGGAGGTATTTTTATATTTTTAAGTTAATAGAGGGGCAGAGTTTTGAAAGAAATGTGTGACAAGGAAGAAGTAGAGTTAGATTAATTTTGATAGCAGAGAAATAAAGAAGTGATTTTGAACTGTTATCAGGGCTGTGCTATAATAGATTTATGAACTATACACATGAAGAAAAAGAGTATTTTATGACTCAGGCATTGCAGGAAGCTAGAAAGTCGCTAGAAAAGGATGAAATTCCAATTGGTTGTGTGATTGTCAAGGATGGCCAGATTATTGGCAGAGGGCATAATGCGCGTGAGGAACTCAATCAGGCAATCATGCACGCTGAGGTTATGGCAATCCAAGAGGCTAACAATGTTGAGGGGAATTGGCGCTTGCTTGATTCGACCCTTTTTGTGACGATTGAACCTTGTGTGATGTGTAGCGGAGCTATTGGTCTAGCACGCATTCCGCAGGTCATCTATGGAGCAACCAACAAAAAGTTTGGAGCTGCAGGGAGCCTCTATGACATTCTGACAGATGAGCGGCTCAACCATCGTGTCAAGGTAGAAACAGGTATTTTAGAAGCGGAATGTGCCAATATCATGCAAGATTTTTTTAGACAACGTAGAGAAAGTCAGAAGGCTGCTAAACTTATCATGAAGGCGCAAGAGGACCATGCAGACAATCCATCTTGTTAGGTCCCCACTTGCACTCTGGCCAAATTGTGTTATAATAATAAACGGAGCAACATTCGTGCGTGAAGCGGGTCAGGGGAGGAATCCAGCAGCCCTAAGCGAGGTCGAGTGTGTGCTCTTTTTGCGTATAATCTAAAAATCCTTTGAAATCAAGCTTTCAGAGGTTTTTTCTTATCTTATTTTTAGAAATGAGGGGCAAGATAGGGGCAACTTAAGAAAACTTTTTGGATGCTCTGCTATTCTACTGAGGAATAAGGAGGAAAGCCTATGTTTTTATTTGCCTTTCCAGGTATGGGAAAAACAACACTTGCTAAGAAATATACAGATGTTGTGGACTTAGAAATGTCCGACATTAAGTACGATAATAGCAGTGTTCGTCATTTAACGAAAGAGGAGCGAAAATCCATCAAACGTCCACTGAAGGATAAACGCTATAAAACAATCTATGTCAATAAGGCCTACACTCTTCATAGACAAGGGAAGACAGTCCTAGTAGCGCTGAATTTTCTGATGAGAATGTTGCTGGCCATGTCTATACGCGGTGGTGTGCCATTTCATATCTATATTCCCCACCCTTCTCTCAAAGAAGAATACCGCCAACGTTATATTTCAAGAGGCAACAACAACCGGTTCATCTTTGAAGTCATGTTCATTTGGTATCCTGCCCTCATTCCGCTTTACCTACTATCTAAGATTTTCCCGAAATGGATTACAGTAACCCAGTCGGGAGAGACTTTGGAGGATTATTACAAACGCGAAAATTTCGTTAGATTTTCACAAAAATTAAGATTTATACAACATATTTCATGAAAATAAATGAAAATTGATAAATTTCTTGAAAAAAATATGATAAAGCGTTATCATATTATGGTACATAAATGGAGGAAAAACATGACACATATTACATTTGATTATTCAAAAGTCTTGGGCCAATTCGTTGGAGCTCAGGAAGTAGAATACATGCAACCACAAGTTACCCTTGCAGACCAAATGCTCCGTCAAGGAACAGGTCCTGGTAACGACTTTATTGGCTGGTTGGATTTGCCAGAAAACTACGACAAAGAAGAGTTTGCTCGTATCAAGGAAGCAGCAGCTAAAATCCAAAATGAAAGTGAAGTTTTGGTGGTTATCGGTATCGGTGGTTCTTACCTTGGTGCTAAAGCAGCTATTGATTTCTTGAGCAATGCCTTTGTAAACTTGCAAACACGTGAAGAGCGCAAAGCTCCGCAAATCCTTTACGCTGGAAACTCAATCTCATCAAGCTACCTTGCAGACCTGGTAGACTACGTGGCAGACAAGGATTTCTCAGTTAACGTGATTTCTAAATCAGGTACAACAACTGAGCCTGCCATTGCTTTCCGCGTCTTCAAAGAATTGCTTGTGAAGAAATACGGTCAAGAAGAAGCTAACAAGCGTATCTATGCGACAACTGACAAGGCAAAAGGTGCTGTTAAGGTTGAAGCGGACGCAAATGGTTGGGAAACCTTTGTTGTTCCAGATGATGTCGGTGGCCGTTTCTCAGTCTTGACTGCAGTTGGTCTTTTGCCAATCGCGGCAGCTGGTGCGGATATTGATGCCCTTATGGAAGGTGCAAATGCTGCTCGCAAGACCTATACATCTGATAAAATTGCTGAAAATGAAGCATACCAATATGCAGCTGTTCGCAACATCCTTTACAGAAAAGGCTATGTAACAGAAATCTTGGCTAACTACGAGCCATCACTGCAATACTTCAGCGAGTGGTGGAAACAATTGGCAGGTGAGTCAGAAGGTAAGGACCAAAAAGGTATCAACCCAACATCTGCTAACTTCTCAACAGACTTGCACTCTCTTGGACAATTCATCCAAGAAGGAAACCGCAACATCTTTGAGACAGTGGTTCGTGTTGACAAGCCAAGAAAAAATATCCTCATTCCTGAAATGGCAGAGGACCTTGACGGTCTTGGCTACTTGCAAGGTAAGGACGTTGACTTTGTAAACAAAAAAGCAACGGACGGCGTACTTCTTGCTCACACAGATGGTGGCGTACCAAACATGTTTGTGACCCTTCCGCAACAAGATGAGTTCACACTTGGTTACACCTTCTACTTCTTCGAGTTGGCGATTGCTATCTCTGGTTACCTCAATGCGATTAACCCATTTGACCAACCAGGTGTAGAAGCCTACAAGAAAAATATGTTCGCTCTTCTTGGTAAACCAGGATTTGAAGAACTCGGTGCAGAATTGAACGCACGTTTGTAAGAAAATGAAACTTTAAGCCCGCCTATCAGAGTTCGTGTCAACATCTCAGCGCAGTGGTTGATTGGGTTTAACAGTCCAGTGGACTGTTAAAGGTTGGAGATAAGATTTGCGAAGCAAATCTCAGCAATTCGTGTTTCACACTCCAAATCTGACCTAACGACTGTTGCGAATAGAGTTCGCTTAATTTCCAACCTCAAAAGGTTCACTGAACCTTTTGAGCTGTGCGGGGGTGTGAGGACGAACTCTTTTTCTACCATTTGTCAAGCCTTTCAAGGTATTTGACGAAAAATATTTTGAGTTCAATAGTCAAAATAAGGAAATTGTTTTATTTTGGACTAAATTTTAGTGTAAAAAGTGCATACAAAACCAACACCTTATGTTGAAATTTTTTGATAAGGTGTTACAATGATAGAGCATAAACAGTTTTACCGATTTTGGGTTGAAGCGTAATCGTAAAGCTTATTATGCGTAATGAGGTAATACATTGTCCGAATGAGACGATGTATGGAGGCAATCGTGTATGGCTTCGTAGAAGTCGTTTGCGATTGTCTTTTTCGTTTCTCATAAAAGTCTGCGATATGGCAAGGATTGGTATGACTGGCTGAAGCGATATTATGAATGCACTTGAACAGAATCTTTCTAGCGTAGGGATTGCCACGCTTGGTAATGTGTTCCTTAGCGATGAAGTTACCAGATTCATAGTGTCTCAGGTCAATACCGATAAAGGCATTGATTTGATTGGCAGACTGAAAACGGCGAATATCTCCCAGTTCACCAATAATACTTGTTGCAGTAGTCTCAGCTATTCCAGGAATAGAGAGCAGAATGTCATATTCAGGTAATGGCTGAGCCAGTTCCACCATTTCGTCTAAGACTGCCTGTCTCTGTTCAGAAAGTCTAAGCAATTCTTTTGTATAGTAACGGACCTCTTCCAGCATTGGAGAGGTTTTCTTGACGGCACAATAAGATTGATTAGCTAGTGCTATCAGTTTCTCGGCTAAGTACGCCACACGCTTGTCCGAAATCCGTTTTGAAGTGGATTGACGAATGCTTTCTGAGAGTTTATCCTTGCTTAACTCAAGCACGAAGTCCTTGCAAGGAAAGGTTATGACCAAGTTCCAGTATTGTTCACCAGTTGGTGTTGATAAGATAGTCTCCAATTCAGGGAAAGTGACCTGTAAGACCTTGTGCAGGCGGTTTTTAGCTCGAACGATGTCCTCGGTCAGATTCTGATAGAAACGGCTGAGATCCCGCAGATCTTGATAGACTTCTTCTTGGACATAGGTTGGTTTACGATTCAGTACAAACTGAGATTGAGCTAGTTTTTCGGCGTCAATTTGATCTGTTTTTCTCACACGCAAGCTATCCAGTTGCTTCTTGGCTTCTAAGGGATTGAGCCGCGTATAAGCGTAGCCGTGCTCATCCAGAAAAGCTTGAAGACGACGAGAATAGACACCTGTTGCTTCAAAGATGATTTCTGGCTTGTGGACGGTTTTCAAATCTCCAAGTAACCGAGTAAAGCCGATGGCGTCATTGGACATGGTATAGCCATGAACTTTCTCACCATTGACTAGAATGGCCACTTCTGAACTTACCTTACTCACGTCAATCCCAAATACTACTCGCATGATATTACCTCTTTGTCTTGAATGATTCCTTGCTTTAGTGATGTCATTTTCAATACTTGACGTCTGGCGTCCCACATACTTTGATAACATTCTTTCTAAAACAGGTGCCTTGCCAGTTTTTGTTGCGACGTCTAGCGTCAAAAGAGTTCTCGACTTAACAAGACACCTCTACTTTATCATAAAGAAAAAGTAGTGAGTACTTTCTCCCGTCGGAGATTTCCTCACTACTAATCTTAGTATGTTTCTATGTCTTGAGTTCTATCACACTCCCAGTTTTTCTTTGATTATTAAATATGGTAGAATAGAGTCTATGAAAAAAGATTTTTTTGTAATCGGTGATGTCCATGGAAAATTTGAACTGCTACTTGATATTTTGAAGAAATGGGATGAAGAGCGGCAACAGCTGATTTTTCTTGGGGATTTAATTGACCGTGGAGAAAATTCAAAGGCTTGTCTAGAGTTGGTTTGGCAATTAGTCCGAGAAAAAGGTGCTATCTGCTTGACTGGGAATCATGAACGAATGTTTTTGGCTTGGCTGCGTGACCCCTTAGACCGCTACGATCACTATCGGAGAAATGGTGGAGATACGACTATCAATTCCTTACTGGGGCGTCCCTTGGATGCACCGGTAGATGGCCTGGTGGATGCCAATACAGTGATGGAACAATATGAGGACCTGATTGATTTTGTCAAATCTTGCCCCTATCATATGGAGACTGAGCGCTATATCTTCGTCCATGCAGGAGTTGATTTGACCTTACCAGATTGGCGTGAAACCAATAATCATGATAAGGTTTGGTTACGCACCCCTTTCCATGAGGCTGAAAATACCACAGGAAAAATAATTGTCTTTGGACATACACCTGTGTATAACCTCTTTCAAACTCAACTTCGCATTAGTCAAATCTGGACCAGTCCAGATGGGAAAATGGGAATTGATGGCGGGGCTGTTTACGGCGGAGTTCTTCATGGTCTAGTCTTGAATCAACAGGGATTGGTTAGAGATTATGCAGTGGGCTGTAAGGAGTCGACCCAGTAGCTTACTGTAAAAATTTACAAAATTGCATGGTAATACATACTAGGGATATTAACAATTTTTAGGAGATGAATATGCTAATTTGTTCGGTATAAAATTTCTAGTCAATCTGGCAGATTACTATTGCAAGCTTATTAAGCTTTATCCGAGTGTTTAGTCAGGAATGGTATGAAATATCCCATCAAAACCTAGCGATTCTCATAATGATTCTGCATTTGAGAGGGTTACTGGTTTGTATATTCTAAAAAGATAAATTGTTTTCTAGGTATACTTGACTTTCATACTTAAAAATAATATTATATAGTAGTAATAAACAAAAGGAGTTTTATAATGAAAAAGAAATGGTTGCTGATTTTCTCAGCTCTTCTAACAGTTACTACTTTGGTGGCTTGCTCTAATAGTAAGGAAGAAACAACGTCAAAAAGCTCTTCAACGGAACAAACATCCACAACGAAATCCTCTACTAAAGAGTCTACATCTGAATCCTCGACTGTTACTTTAAAAGAGTCAACAGTGACTTATCTGGCAGATGCAGAGATTGATGCGATTCAGACTATCGGAGAATATAAAACATCATTGAACTCATTGATGGACTCTTATGTTGCTGACTTTGATGGGCTAATCGTTCAGTTACCAGAAGAAGCACAGACTACTTTAAAACCATATCGTGAGCAAATTGTAACGATGCTTGAACAACAAAAATCAGCACTGGATTCACAATTTGCGACATTAGGGGATGACTCGACAGTGATTCCAGAAGAAGCACGAGCTACTGTTTTAGATAGTTTAAAAACAGTTCGTGATCAACTAAAACAAACGATGACAACTGTGCATGAACAGGCACAAACATTATTAAATGAATAACAGAGAAAGATTTGGCTCCTGCTCAATGTTATTAGGTTAGCTAACTTAATAACATTGGGAACTGAGGGTCTCTTTTTCATTTTTTTGCATTTCTTCCCAAATTTTCAGAAAATTTTGATATAATAGAAAAAATATTATTTTTAGATTGGAAAATATTATGACTGCACAAAAAATGACTGCACAAGAAATCATTGCCTTTATTGGTAATGCTGTGAAAAAAACGACTGTTAAGGTAACCTTTGAAGGTGAATTGGCTGGGTCTGTTCCTGCTGAGGTAACAAAGCTTGGCAATGTCCTCTTCGGTGACTGGAAGGATGTCGAGCCACTTTTGGCAAACTTGACTGAAAATGTAGACTACGTGGTTGAGCAAGACGGCCGCAATTCGGCTGTGCCTTTGCTGGACAAGCGTAATATCAATGCCCGTATCGAGCCAGGTGCCATTATCCGCGATCAAGTGACCATTGGCGATAATGCCGTTATCATGATGGGTGCGGTCATTAACATCGGTGCGGAAATCGGCCCAGGTACCATGATTGACATGGGTGCTATCCTTGGTGGTCGTGCGACGGTTGGTAAAAACAGCCACATCGGTGCAGGTGCGGTCCTTGCAGGTGTTATCGAGCCAGCTTCGGCTGAGCCAGTGCGTGTTGGCGACAATGTTTTGGTCGGTGCCAATGCCGTTGTCATCGAAGGAGTGCAAATCGGTAGCGGCTCTGTTGTCGCAGCCGGTGCTATTGTGACCCAAGACGTCCCTGAAAACGTAGTGGTGGCAGGTGTGCCAGCCCGCATCATCAAGGAAATCGACGCTCAAACCCAACAAAAAACAGCCTTGGAAGAGGCTTTGCGGGCACTCTAAGAGGTAGTTATGCTAGATTTAATCGCGACACGCCGGGCCCTCCACCAGATTCCAGAGCTGGGCATGGAGGAGTTCAAGACCCACGCCTTTCTCATGGAAACCATTGAGAACTTGCTGGAAGATTGCTCTTTTGCCCAAGTCCGTACATGGAAGACAGGTATCCTGGTCTATCTGACAGGTTCTGCTCCTGAAAAGACCATTGGCTGGCGGGCAGATATTGACGGCCTGCCTATCGTGGAAGAAACGGACCTGGACTTCAAGTCCCTCCACCCAGACAGGATGCACGCCTGCGGACATGATTTTCACATGACCATTGCCTTGGGGCTTTTGGAGAAAATGGCAGAGCAGCAACCGAAAAATAATCTTCTCTTCTTGTTTCAGCCTGCGGAGGAAAATCTAGCAGGTGGCATGCTTATGTATGAAGCGGGTGCCTTTGGGGATTGGTTGCCAGATGAATTTTATGGGCTCCATGTCCGACCAGACCTCAAAGTCGGTCAAATGGGCACTAACCGTGCGACCCTCTTTGCTGGGACCTGTGAAGTCAAGATACGGTTTACAGGAAAGGGTGGCCACGCAGCATTTCCCCATACCGCCAATGACGCCTTGGTGGCAGCCAGCTACTTTGTGACCCAAGTGCAGTCGGTTGTTAGTCGAAATGTTGATCCAATTGAGGGAGCTGTGGTGACCTTCGGCTCCATGCACGCAGGCACGACCAATAATGTCATTGCTGAAACGGCCTTTTTGCACGGAACCATTCGGGCCTTGACCCAGAACATGAGCCTCTTGGTGCAAAAGCGGGTACGGGAAGTGGCAGAGGGAATTGCCCTGTCCTTTGGAGTAGACTTGGAGATTGAGCTCAATCCAAGCGGCTATCTGCCTGTGGAGAACAATCCTCAGCTGGCTGATGAGTTGATGACCTACTTTGATGGTGTTGACGGAGTGGAGATGATTGATTGTCCACCAGCCATGACGGGTGAGGACTTCGGCTACCTGCTCAACAAGGTTTCAGGTGTTATGTTCTGGTTGGGTGTGGATACGCCTTATCCCCTTCACAATCCTCGTCTCAGTCCCAAAGAGGAAGTGCTTTCCTTTGCTGTGGATAAGTTGAGCGATTTTTTGAAAATGAAAGCAAACTAGACTGGTTTTTCCAGTCTTTTTCTGAAAAGAAAGGAGTTCCTGTGGATAAAAAAGAAATTCGGCAAGAGGTCTTGCAGAGATTGAAAGCCCTGACTAGTAGTCAACGAGCAAGATGGAGTCAGCAACTAACAGAAAGGCTCCTTTCCACTGACACCTATAAGTGCTCAACGTCACTTGGGACCTACCTTTCCATGCCCCATGAGTTTGAGACTTCTTACCTGATTGAGCAGGCTCAAAAGGATGGCAAGCAGATTTTCATTCCTAAGACCTATTCACAAGGTCGTATGGATTTTGTAGAATATAATCCTGATGATTTGGTGAAATCTAGGTTTGGAGTTTGGGAACCTGGTACTTATTCACAACCTGTGGATAAGTCTGTGGTTAAGTTGATCCATGTTCCTGGTTTAGCTTGGAATCAAGCGGGTTTTCGAGTGGGCTATGGAGGTGGTTTTTATGATCGCTACCTAGCAGATTATCAGGGCGAGACGGTATCGACTTTGGCAGACTTTCAAGTCTATGATTTCGAACCAGATCTATTTGATATTCCAGTAAAGGAGTTGTTGATTTTTGAAGAACTTTTTTGATAAGCGCTATCCTGTGACCAATGGCTTGTTGGCAGTCACGGCTCTTGTTTTTCTTTTGATACAAGTGTTTCGATTTGGGCAGACCACTACAGCCTATACGATTTTTGAATTCGGTGGTATGTATGGGGAAGTAGTGCGGTATGATCCGACTCAGTTGTGGCGCTTGATTTCTCCTATCTTTGTCCACATTGGTTGGGAACATTTTATCTTTAACAGCATTACCTTGCTTGGTTTGGGTTATCAATTAGAAGGACTGTTTGGGTCACGGCGCTTCTTTCTCCTCTATCTCTTGTCTGGGATAATGGGCAATCTTTTTGTTCTCTTTTTTACACCAGATGTAGTTGGTGCAGGTGCATCGACCTCGCTCTTTGGTCTATTTGCAGCTATGGCACTGTTGAGGAAATTTAGTCGCAGCCCTTATCTACAGGTTCTCGGTCAACGATATATGGTCCTTTTGGGGTTGAACTTGGTCTTGGGACTTTTTAATCCAACCATTAGCATGGCAGGACATATTGGAGGAGCTATTGGAGGTTGTTTGGTTGTGATTTTCCTTCCCCCTCTTGTGGAAAAGGATCTTTTTACAGGAAAACAGATTTTTTTCAGTTTCATTGGCTATATTGGCTTGATTGTTTTTCTACTAGGGATATTCTATTTGATATAAGAAAAAAACTAGCGATTGCTAGTTTTTCTTTGTATCTAATTTTTTACCAAGATTGATCAAATATTGTTTCAAATCATCTTTTACTTGAGGGTGTTGGAGGGCGTAGTCGATAGAAGTTTTCATGAAACCGAACTTATCCCCAACATCGTAACGGTTACCTTTGAATTCACGAGCGAAAACACGTTGCGTTTTGTTCAGAGTATCAATGGCATCTGTCAATTGAATCTCGTTCCCGGCACCTGGTTTTTGGTTTTCTAAAATCTCAAAGATTTCAGGCGTGAGTAAGTAGCGTCCGATAATAGCAAGGTCAGAAGGAGCATCTTCTGGTTTTGGTTTTTCCACAAAGGTTTCCACACTATAGAGACCGTTGACACCTTCACCTTGTGGAGCGATAACACCGTATGCAGAAACTTCTTCATGAGGAACGGGCATAACAGCAATGGTTGAAGCATGTGTTTTTTCATAGTCATTCATGAGTTGCTTGGTCAATGGGACAGCTTTTGTATCTGTTATGTCCATCAAGTCATCGCCGAGCATGACAACAAAAGGCTCGTTCCCGACAAATGCTTTAGCTTGAAGAACGGCATCACCAAGTCCATGTGGATGGCTTTGACGAATGAAGTGTAGTCGAATGCCTGTTGTCTCATCAACCAGTTTCAACAAATCATTTTTGCCTTTTTCTTTGAGGTTGTATTCCAATTCAAAGTTTGAATCAAAGTGATCTTCGATAGAACGTTTTGACTTACCAGTGACCACCAAAATATCTTCAATACCCGAACGGAGGGCTTCTTCAACGATAAATTGGATGGTTGGCTTGTCAACGATTGGCAACATTTCTTTGGCAAGTGCTTTTGTTGCTGGGAGGAATCGCGTTCCCAAACCTGCTGCAGGAATCACGGCTTTTCTAACTTTTTGTGACATGATAAAATCTCCTTTACTTTATGACCATTCATTTTCATGGCGGAATTCACCCGTCATGATTTCTTTGATGGCATCTTCAATACCCGCACCTTGGTAGATGACCTTGTAGATGGCTTGGGTAATAGGCATGTAAACATCTAATTCCTGAGCCAACTCATAGGCTGCCTTAGTTGTTGAAATACCTTCAATCACCATTCCCATATTGCGTTCTACATCTTCGAGTTTTTCGCCGCGACCGAGCTGATCTCCAGCTCTCCAGTTGCGGGAGTGGACAGATGTACCGGTAACAATCAAATCACCAACACCAGAAAGACCGCTGTAAGTCAGAGGATTTGCGCCCATAGCAACGCCTAGACGTGTGATTTCTGTCAAACCGCGAGCGATAATAGCTGCCTTGGCATTATCACCATAACCAAGTCCGTGTAAAGCGCCAGCGCCGACAGCAATAATATTTTTAAGGGCACCTGCTGTTTCTACACCGATGACATCATTATTTGTATAAAGTCGGAAGTAGTGGTTGCTGAAAAGATTTTGGACGTAGCTGGCTGTTTCTAAGTCTTTTGAAGCTGCAGAAATCAAGGTCAAATCACGGACGATAGTCTCTTCTGCATGACTTGGCCCTGAAACCACGACGATTTCAGAACGGAGTTCAGCAGGAATTTCTTCCTCCAGTACCTCAGACAAGCGCTTGTGACTATCAGGCTCTAAGCCTTTTGAAGCGTGCATGACAACTACCTTGTGTTTGAGAGCTTGTGCGACTTGCTTGGCAACTAGGCGTGTTACCTTGGTTGGCACAACGAAAAGAACCGCGTCAACACCGTCCAAGGCTTCAGTCAAATCCTTATATCCTTTGATGTTTTCATCTAGGATAACATCCTTGAAATAGCGCTTATTTGTATGTTCTTTATTGATTTCGTCGATTTGTTCGGGGACATTTCCCCAAATACGGACAGTATGACCGTTGTCGTTGAGAACTTGTCCTAGGGCGGTGCCCCATGAACCGGGTCCCAAGATGGCAATGGTTTGTTTGGTCATAAAAAATCCTTTCTAGTTGGTGTAATTTAGATATATTATACCATAATTGATACATAAAATCTTATATAAGTTATACAGTATATATATTATGGTTTTTGAGTAAGTAATGGTGCTGAAACAACAAAATATTTTCAGAAAAGAGCAAACGGAATAATTGACAATAGTTCCTAAGAGAACTATAATAGTTCTCATGGTAATTATTTTCGTAGAAAGGAGCTATTATGGGACATACTATTGCAGATTTTCGGAATCTATTAAATCAGATTGAACAAATCAGTGAAACCATTGCAAAGGAATATGATGTGGAGCATCTAGCTGGACCACAGGGATGGGCTCTGCGTTTCATAGCAGAACGGTCTGAAGTTGAAACCTTTGTCAAAGACATTGAAGCGGAGTTGAAGATTTCCAAATCCGTTGCCAGCAATCTAG
Source organism: Streptococcus sp. 2021WUSS126 (assembly GCF_044427255.1). NCBI lineage: Bacteria > Bacillati > Bacillota > Bacilli > Lactobacillales > Streptococcaceae > Streptococcus > Streptococcus sp. 2021WUSS126. Next base: position 118,773 of record NZ_JAOTGI010000001.1, read on the forward strand.
TTAAGCGAATGGAGAAAAATGACTTTATTCGGGTTTTACCTTCTCAGTTTGACAGACGCTATAAGCAGTTGGTCTTGACAGAGAAAGGTCGGAGCAAGATTTGTCACCTAAAATCCTTCCATGAGGAGATGCACCATTCTCTCTTTCGAGGTATTCAAAAGGAAGAATTTGATTTGATCAGACAGGTGGCCGATCAATTAAAAGAAAATATTCAACACTATAAGGAGAAGAATCATGTTTAAAGAAGCCATTTTACGTTACAAATGGTATGCCTTGGCATCGGTCTTGTTGACGTCTATTGTCGTAGCAACGACCTTGATGCAACCTAGTTATTTACAGGATGTATTAACTGCTGTCTTGGCCAATGATAAGGATGAAATTGTCCGTGTCGGTAAGTTCCTCTTGCTGATTGCGGGAATTGGTCTCTTGGCTGGTCTGACAAATACAATCATGGCAGCTAAGATTTCTCAGGGAGTGTCTGCGGATATTCGTGAGAAGACCTTTCGGAAAATTCAGAGCTTTTCTTATGCCAATGTAGAGGAATTTAATGCAGGGAATTTGGTGGTTCGTATGACCAACGACGTCAACCAAATTCAGAACCTTGTCATGATGCTCTTTACGATCTTGATGCGGGTACCCCTGCTCTTTGTTGGTGCCTTTATCATGGCGGTGCGCACTTTGCCTGAACTTTGGTGGATTATCGTGCTCATGGTCATCCTTATCATGGGAATCATGGCAGTTGTGATGGGCTTGATGGGGCCACGTTTTGGTAAATTCCAGTCCCTCATGGACAAGATGAACAGCATTGCCAAGGAAAATCTACGTGGGATTCGTGTGGTTAAGTCCTTTGTACAGGAGAAGAATCAATACGCTAAATTTAAAGAAGTATCCAATGAGCTTTTGGATCTCAACCTCTTTATTGGTTATGGTTTTTCTATCTTACAACCCTTAATGATGTTGATTGCTTACATGGCGATTTTTGTATCGCTCTATCTGGTATCAGGCATGTTGGACACCAATATGGAAGCAGTTGGGGGCTTTACCTCCTTTATGAGCTACCTTATGCAAATCATGTTTGCGATTATCATGGCTAGTTTCATGGGAATGCAGGCTTCTCGTGCTGCTATTTCCATTAAACGTTTGAGTGAGGTTTTAGATACAGAGCCGGCGATGACCTTTAAAGAAGGTGCAAAAGAGGACTTGGATGGACGGATTGTCTTTGACAATGTCAGCTTTACCTATCCGCATGACACTGAGCCAACTTTGAAAAATATCTCCTTTGAGATTGAGTCTGGTCAGATGGTCGGTGTGGTCGGTGCAACGGGTGCGGGTAAATCAACACTAGCTCAGCTCATTCCGCGTTTGTTTGATCCACAGGAAGGGACTGTGTCAATTGGCGGTCGTGATTTGAAAGACATCAGTCAGGAAACCTTGAGAGATACAGTGTCTATCGTTTTGCAAAAAGCTATTCTCTTCTCAGGGACCATTGCGGACAATTTGCGTCAAGGTGCACCTGGTGCAGATTTGGAACGTTTGGAGCGGGCCGCAGGTATTGCCCAAGCCAAAGAATTTATCGACCGCTTGAATGATACCTATGAGAGCCAAGTAGAAGAACGTGGAAATAACTTCTCAGGTGGTCAGAAACAGCGGATGTCCATTGCGCGTGGGGTGATTAGTGATCCTAAAGTATTGGTGCTAGATGATTCGACCTCAGCCCTGGATGCCAAGTCTGAGAAGCTGGTCCAAGAAGCCCTCAACCATGATTTGAAGGGGACAACGACGGTCATCGTTGCTCAGAAGATTTCTTCTGTTGTCAAAGCTGATAAGATCTTGGTTCTTGATGAAGGTCGCTTGATTGGTCAGGGAACACACGCAGAATTGGTAGCGACAAATGACGTCTACCGAGAAATTTACGAAACACAGAAAGGGAAGGAAGAATAAATGAAGACATTACGTTTTTTCTGGTTTTATTTTAAATGCTATAAGCTGTCCTTTGCTGTGATTTTTCTAGCCATTGTGACGGCAACCTATTTGCAGGTTAAGACGCCTGTTTTCCTGGGTAATGCTATTGCAGAGATGGGGAAAATTGGTCAGGCTTATTTTGCTGCAGAGCAGATGGGGCAGTCAGGTTTTAAGCCTGATATGACTGACTTTAATGAGGTTATGCTCAATCTCTTGTTGGCCTATGTGGCGACTGTGGTATCAACCTTGATTTATACCCTGCTCTTTACACGCATCGTTGCTCATTCAACCAACCGCATGCGAAAAGGTTTGTTTGGCAAGTTGGAACGCTTGACAGTTGCCTTCTTTGATAGCCACAAGGATGGAGATATTCTTTCTCGTTTTACCAGTGATTTGGACAATATCCAAAATGCTTTTAACCAGTCCTTGACTCAGGTAGTGACTAATATCGCTCTTTACATCGGTATGGTTATCATGATGTTCCGTCAGGATACTCGCTTGGCTTTGGTAACTATTGCATCCACGCCAGTTGCTTTGATTGCCCTAGTGATTATCATTCGCCTGTCACGGAAATATACTGATAAGCAACAGGCTGCGGTGTCTAAACTCAATGCCTACATGGATGAGAAGATTTCAGGACAAAAAGCGATTATTGTACAGGGTGTGCAGGAAGAGACTATTGATGGTTTCTTGGAGCTCAATGAAGAAGTTCGTCGCACAACTTTCAAGGGACGTTTGTTTGGTGGGATTCTCTTTCCATTTATGAACGGTATGAGCTTGGTTAATACTGCCATTGTTATCTTTGCAGGTTCCAGCATTGTTCTCAATGATAGCTCGCTGGAAACAGCTGCCGCACTTGGTCTGGTCGTGACTTTTGTACAGTATTCGCAACAGTATTACCAGCCAATCATGCAGATTGCATCTAGCTGGGCAGAATTGCAGTTGGCTTTCACAGGTGCTCATCGTATTCAGGAAATGTTTGATGAGCCTGAGGAAGTTCGTCCTCAAAACGCTCCGCTATTTACCGAATTAAAAGAAGGTGTTGAAATCAAGGACATCGACTTTGGCTACCTGCCAGGTCAGAAGGTCTTGGACAAGGTGTCCATTTCAGCTCCTAAGGGAAAAATGGTGGCGGTCGTTGGTCCGACGGGATCTGGTAAGACTACCATTATGAACTTGATCAACCGCTTCTACGATGTCAATGGCGGTAGCGTGGCCTTTGACGGTCGCGATATTCGGGAATATGATTTGGATAGTTTGCGGGATAAGGTCGGCATTGTCTTGCAGGAATCGGTCCTCTTCTCTGGCACTATTGCGGACAATATCCGCTTTGGTGATGAGAGCATTTCGCAAGAAATGGTGGAAACCGCAGCCCGTGCCACCCATATCCACGACTTTATCATGAGCTTGCCAGAGGGTTATGAAACCTTTGTGACCGATGATGAGAATGTCTTCTCCACAGGTCAGAAACAGCTGATTTCCATTGCCCGTACGCTCTTGACAGATCCACAGGTCTTGATTTTGGACGAAGCAACGTCTAACGTTGATACCGTAACGGAAGCCAAAATCCAAAAGGCCATGGAGGCCATTATCGCAGGACGGACCAGCTTCGTCATTGCCCACCGCCTCAAAACCATTCTCAATGCGGATGAAATCATCGTCCTCAAAGACGGAAAAGTTATCGAGCAAGGCAACCACAGCCAGCTCCTTAAACTCAATGGCTTCTACGCCGAACTCTACCACAACCAGTTTGTGTTTGAATAGGGAAGATAGAAAAGGTCTGAAAACCAGATGAGCTGGTTTTCAGACCTTTTCTTGTTGTATCTAAATTGTTCTTGAATATGATAACCTCGGCAGAGTCAATGCCGTATTCGGGTCAGGCCATAGACGACCTGCTTCTGGGTGTGGAAGTACCTCACTTGTGAATGCAGGTTCTTAGCGGAAAGCTTATTCGCAAAGGGTGTAGAAACTATCTAAATCATAAACGAACAATCCGCTGACACTTATCGGCAATATATGGATCGTGTGTGACGATAATTACTGTTTTTCCACTATTATTCATTTCTATGAGAAATTGCAGGATTAAGTCCCTATTTTCCTGATCTAATGATCCCGTTGGCTCATCTGCCAAGATAAGATTGCTTGGTTTTAGTAGAGCACGAGCGATAGCAATTCGCTGTTGTTCTCCTCCAGACAGCTCGGAAATTTTTTGTTTTAGCGTGTTTGCTAGTCCGATTTTTTCTAGTATATTTTTTATAGACTCTTCCTTTTCCTTTTTTGATAATCTGGTATATTTTAATGCCATCAGGAGATTATACTCGACGCTTTCGTTCTCAATTAGAGCAAAATTTTGGAATAGATAGGAAATTTGTTCCCGAATTATTTTTTGAGATGTCCTAGTGTTTACAGGTACGTTTGAATGACCAAATAGGAGGTAATTTCCTTCGTATTCACCGTCAAGCAAGCCAATGATGTTTAGTAATGTTGTTTTTCCGCTACCACTTTTTCCAACAATTGCGACTAGTTCACCTTGTTCAATGTTGAGGGAAAAATCATGTAGGATATGTTTTTGACCAATCTTTTTAAAGATATGTTCTAAATGAATCATAGGTTCTCTCCTTTCAAGTATTGTACAAGATTTTTTTGCTCCATGCGCAGTGATGTAAATAGGAAAATACCCCCATCAGCAATGGCAAATAGTAAAAAAAGTGCAAGAGGAAATAGTGACTTACCAGCTATCAAAATAACTGGAAGAGGTAGCAAATATAGTAGAGTTAGTCCGATTAGAATAGGTTTGTAGCGGTCAAAAAGTGACCATCCTAAAAATTTCATAGTGATGATATGAGATTTTCTCCAAAGAAACATACTTTTTACAATAAAATAGGAAACAACAATGCTCAGTAAGCAGATAATCGCAAACAGGGTGACGAAGTTACGACTAGCGTCTCGGAAACTATCTACACGTCCTTGTTGAATAGATTTTATTGATGAGAATTTGAAATAGCTATCATCAGGCAATTTCTGAAGAATTTGTTCGATTTTTTGTTGATGTTGAGGGGAATTTGCAATTTTAATTGGGCTACTTAGTCCAGTATTTGATAGATGTGCTTTATCTTCCCACGACATATCATTGTCATTGACCAGGCTAATCATTGGATTAGTGAAATTGTTGGATAAGGTTTCATTGTATGGGAAGAATGTCCAGTCGCCGTCATAATAAATGTATTCAACATCTACCTCGCTGACTGTTTTTGCCACTTGTTCTTCATATTTCAGTGACAGAAAACCAATCAATTTTGCTAGATTTTTGTTAGACTCTTCATTCTCTTTCATTGATGCTGGAAAGAGTACAGTCAATTGTTTACTTGTATGTGGAATCGGAAATCCTATACTTTCTAGATAGGTTTTGTTGGCGTATAGAACAGGGATGTCATTAGCCAATGTTGAATGTTCAAATTCTTTAAGATGTGAGAAATTGCCAGGGTTTATGATACTAGAACGAATATAGTAAGTTGGAAGATTTTCTGTCAAATTCTTATATAAGGAGTAATAATATTGATGAGCTTTGTCGGAACCAGACAGGCTATCTTGCCAGAGTTGATTTCCTGATTTTACGGTTTCGAGTGTTAGGAAATCTCCCTGTTTTTCCCATTGTTCTTGATAGTTCAATTCTTGGTGTTCCTCATAAATGCTATTTCCGACACCAATCATCAATATAGTGATAAGAAGTGTGAGACAGCATTTGAAGAAATTATTGATATAGAATCCTGTTTTGAAGGAAACAAATCCTTTTATGATAGATGCGGCATTAATGCGTTGGATAATTGTGATGACTAAAATGTTGATGAGTAGATAGACTTGAAGGAGGATAAAATGCGCTAACAGCATCATAGTTGTAAAACCTTGAGGCATGTAGTCAAAAAACAGAAACGATAAACTATTTAGAATGATACTACCGATTCCTATGATTAGTATATTTTGTTTTACATAGCGATAGAAAATCTCTAAGTTACTGTATCCAAGTATTTTTTCAACGCCGATATGTTTGATATCTAAAATTGGTTGGTAAACAGAAGTTAATGAAAGGAGTAAAAATGCGATACAGCAGATGAGTGCTACTAGTAGCAAGTCTCTGTTTATTAATTCTACTGCTGTTTCAAAGGTTGGAGTCAATAGTGTAGAAGAATCAATATTGAAAAAATGACTTAATTCCTGTACGATTTCAGTGTCGTTTATGGATTTTGTTGATGTGACGGTATACTGACCATTTAGTGTATGGGATGTATCTTGAAAATAGTTTTTTAAAGTGATGAGCCGTATCGTCTTGGCCTGCAAAAATGTTGGGATATGCCCTAGTTTGTCGGAGGATTGTATATTTGTATAAGATCCACTTCCGTCTTCGTTAAAAGTAAGTTGCTGGATTCCAAAATCTTTATAAGGAAAGGTCTCATGAGAAAAAACACCTGCTTTTATTACCTCGGTGTTGCTATCTGTTTTGACAATTGAAACGTCGTATTTATCAGCAATTTTTTCAAAAAAATGCAGTAAATCCTGTGAAGGAACGGCACTATCGCGTAAATAAAATTGAAATGAATAGTCAGTCGTTCCTAATTCACGTATACGATTGATTTCCTTTGTATAGTGTAGATTTACAACGATAAAACTGACACAACACAGAAGTAGAATCATACAGAAATGGTTTAGCCTTTTCATCTGAACACCTCCTTATAAACGCTTTCCGACCAGCACACCAATAGAGCTGGTCGGAAACTAACTATCTTTTTGAATTTGACTATCAGTCATTTAGCAATTGATGAGTAACAGTTGTTCCCGATTACCCTACTATCAAACATTTCTGAGCATGGTAATCGTTTTTCTCTTAATTTCATGGTCTGTGGAAAACTAATTTCAGTGCATATCAAAAACCATAGAAATATTCCATGCCAGTTGGTGGGATTTTGGTAATAAAAGATAATAATCCTAAAAGCAGTATATACTCAGCGGATTATTATCTTTTACATAGATGATTGTTTAATCAACCACCTAACTCTTTTACCAATAACAAAATACTTACAACTAAACTTCCTCCAAACATCAAATATCCTAGATAAATTAAATATTTAGGGCGCTCATTTCTTAAAGAATATATAAGATATAAGGAAGTTAGGTTTAAAATAAGTAGTAATAGATTCAATTTTACGCTCTCTTATAATTATAAAGCGCCCTATCATATATCGGAGGTAATTGATTAGCAATACCGACAACTGAAGCTATCGAAGTTATGGCGCCAATAGCACCAACTCCTCCTGATATCAAAGCGCCGATTACCGTTGCTCCTAGCTCCCATCCAGCAGTTTTAAGTAAATCCATTTCTACATTTCTTATATTATCAACATCTCTCATAAAATTATCTATATATCCAGCATTACTACTGGTTCTAGTAACAGTTTTAGATACAGGATTTCCACCATAAGAAATGTGAGAAACTTTTAAAGTATATCGATTACCTGAAGAAGAATACGACCACGGACTAAACATACTACTATTAGCCGCTCTTAAAACATTAGCACTTAATGCTTCTGCTCCAATCGCATATATATCATACGATGAAATATCTCCTCCTCTATCAATATCCAAAATTTTGGTATCTTTATGATAGGTATAAATTACGTATTCATTAAGTTCGGGAGAAAACGTTCTAATTGTTTTATGCATATTATCTTCACTAATTACCTCAGTTTGTAAATTGACTGATATTTCATTAGCAAATGTTGTAATAATACTGATTGGTGAACAACTTACACCAATCACCAAAGTCGCCAGTAAAATAGAAGCACATTTTTTTATTTTCATACATTCTACCTCCTCGTAAAATACGGTTTGAATTAAACTTAGGAAACTAATCATTTATTTCTTTTGATAAGTCCGACACTGCATACCAAGTTAAAATGTGTCTAATGACAAAGTATATAGCTAAAATATATTATAAGATTTAGATTTTTACGCATTATTTAGCAAGATGTATCACAAATGCTTAACCATCTTTTTTATATCAACATAAAGTGTATATGTACCTACTCCCCTCTCCACCCAACATATAGTTTCCAGTCTTTTTCCTCCTTTCCAGAGTGGTGAGATGGTGGTATCTTATTTATTTGTTGATAATTGGTATAATCAGATTCCATCCACCCCCTAAAAGTTGAGGTGCTAGTAAGATGGCTGAGTAAGTTAAAAGTAAAAGATAGTTTTTCCAAGTTTTCATAAGAAGACCTCCTATCATTTTGTTTGTTTTTATTTACTATTATGGTATCATGTAGTAAATGTGATTGATGAAAGCGTAAACATTTCTCACAGTTTTAGGAGGTTATGATGAGGTGGGATTTTGGAACAGTCTTAAAAGAGATTCGCAAATCAAAAGGGCTTAGTCAGCAGGAAGTTTGTGGAGATACCTTGTCACGGACGACCCTATCAAAAATTGAAAACAACAAAGAATACCCTACCATTGCCCACTTTTCCCATATCCTCCGTCAGCTGGATATGACCTTTGCAGAGTTTGACTATATCTGCCATGCCTATCAGCCTTCGGAGCGTTCTTCTATCATCCATCGCTTTGAAAATCTGAGAGGACAATTTTTTTCTGAATCAGGCTGTCAGGATTTTTTGTACCAAGTAGAGCAGTATTTGAAGAGGCAAGAAGATATACGGGTTCAGCGGATAGAACAGCAATTACGCTTAATCTTATCTATTTATCAAACAGGAGATAGGGAGCGTACCAGACAGTTGGGACAAGCACTCTGGAAGGAATTGGAGAAGTCAGATACTTGGTATTTAGCTGATTTTCGTAAGTTGGGGTTGGTACTTCCTATCATTCCTGTATCTCATTTGAAAGGCTTTGTAGATAAAATCTTGCTTTCCTTGGACAAGTATAAGGACTTCAGAGATGTACAGGTTAGTCAGTTTGCTTTTCTCTATAATCTATCGACCGTTTTGCTGAAAAATGGGGAGTATCAACTTTGTGTTTCAGTAATGGAGAGAGTTTACACCATGGCTCAGGAAAGTATGCGGATTGATTATGTAGGCATGGCCAATGTCCGTATGGGCATCTTTCAGCAGGATAGAGGGATGGTGGACCAGGGGCTTGCTATTCTTCGAGCCGCAGACTTGCTAGAGATGGTTGAACAGTTGGAGCAAGAAGTCGAGGAGTATTGGGAGATTTTTTGCTCGGAAGAGGTTTGAACTGCTTGAGCTAGTTTATATTTATAGCACCTGTAGGTCAGGTGTTTTTTTGCTGAAAATCGCAGGCTTTGATGAATTAGTGTATAATAGACCTATGATTGGAATACGAGTTTACTTCCCTCGCAGTGTCTATTTTCGCAAGGTTGACCAAAACTTGTGGCTACGTGCAGCTCGCTTTGATGACGAGTATGCCTTTCCCTTAACAACACTTTTTGCATTTGTGACGAAAAATGCGAATGAATACAATGAATAAAAAGAAGAAAATGATGTAAGGAGTTCTTATGAAAGTTCGTGGATTCGAACTGGTCAGCCAGTTTACTGATGAAAATTTATTGCCAAAACGTGAGACAGCCCACGCAGCAGGTTACGACCTAAAGGCTGCGGAGAGGGTCAGTTTGGAGCCAGGTGAGATTAAGCTGGTGCCAACGGGTGTCAAGGCCTATATGCAGTCCAACGAGGTCCTCTATCTCTATGACCGTTCGTCCAACCCTCGCAAGAAGGGGCTGGTCCTGATTAACTCAGTTGGGGTTATCGACGGCGACTACTACGGCAATCCAGCCAATGAAGGTCATATCTTTGCTCAGATGCGAAACATCACAGAGGAAACTGTCGTGGTGGAAGCCGGCGAGCGGATCGTACAGGCTGTTTTTGCACCCTTCCTCTTGGCTGATGGTGACCAGGCCGACGGCGTCCGGACGGGCGGATTTGGCTCGACGGGGAAATAGACTACTATGCAGATTCTCTTTGTGCGGCATTCCGAGCCTGACTATAGTATGTTTGACCAGCATGAAAATCCTCGGCTGTACGCAGGTTTTGGACGGGATCTGGCTCCCCTGACTGAAAAGGGAAGGGCTTTGGCCCAGGAAGTTGCCAGCAGTCCTGTTTTTGCTCAGGCTCAGGTGGTTATCACTTCAAGTGTCACGCGGGCCTTGGAGACTGCAACTCACATTGCTCATGCCCAGCAACTACCTCTTCTGGTCGAGCCCTTTTTTCATGAGTGGCGACCAGACCTACTGGGACAAAATGCCAGTCAAGATGAGGCTATCTTAGCTCATCGATTATTTTTGGAAAATAGCGGAGCGGTGCCTGAGTCTTCTCCTGTTCGTTATGAGACTGCTGCGGAGATGAAAGAGCGATTTTTACAGGCCCTTGAAAAATACAAAGCCTATGACCGAATCGTTATCGTCTGTCACGGTATGCTGATACGCCAGTTTGTCCCTAAAGAAACTATAGCCTACTGCGAAATCCTAGAATATACTATATAGGAGGAAATCATCATCGCTAAGAAAAAAACAACCTTTGTCTGTCAATCCTGCGAGTACCACTCGCCCAAGTATCTGGGCCGTTGCCCCAACTGTGGCTCCTGGTCTAGCTTTGTCGAGGAAGTGGAAGTCGCTGAAGTTAAGAATGAGCGGGTCAGCCTGACAGGTGAGAAGACCCGACCCATGAAGCTCAATGAAGTTTCCTCTATTCAAGTGGTTCGCACCAAGACTAACATGGAGGAGTTCAACCGTGTCCTCGGAGGTGGTGTGGTGCCAGGCAGTCTGGTCCTGATCGGAGGCGATCCAGGGATTGGGAAATCCACCCTGCTCTTACAGGTATCTACCCAGCTTTCGACCATTGGCACCATCCTCTATGTGTCGGGGGAAGAGTCTGCCCAGCAGATTAAGTTGCGAGCGGAGCGTCTGGGGGACATCGACAGCGAGTTCTATCTCTATGCGGAGACCAATATGCAGAGCATTCGGACCGAGATTGAGAAGATAAAACCAGATTTCCTGATTATCGACTCTATCCAGACAATTATGAGCCCTGACATCTCCAGCGTGCAAGGCTCTGTCAGTCAGGTCCGTGAAGTGACCAATGAACTCATGCAGATTGCCAAGACCAACAACATCGCAACATTCATCGTCGGCCACATGACCAAGGAAGGAACCCTGGCTGGACCGCGGACCTTGGAGCACATGGTGGACACAGTTCTCTATTTTGAGGGCGAGCGGCAGCACACCTTCCGTATCTTGCGGGCGGTCAAAAACCGCTTTGGCTCCACCAACGAAATCGGCATTTTTGAAATGCAGTCGCAGGGTTTGGTCGAAGTCCTCAATCCTAGCGAGGTCTTTCTGGAAGAGCGTCTGGACGGGGCGACTGGCTCTGCCATTGTCGTGACCATGGAGGGCACCCGCCCTATCCTTGCCGAAGTGCAGGCCCTGGTGACTCCGACCATGTTTGGCAATGCCAAGCGGACCACGACAGGCTTGGATTTCAATCGTGCCAGCTTGATTATGGCGGTTTTGGAAAAACGGGCAGGCCTGCTCCTCCAAAACCAAGATGCCTACCTCAAATCAGCAGGTGGTGTCAAACTGGATGAGCCAGCTATTGACCTAGCGGTCGCAGTTGCCCTTGCCTCCAGTTACAAGGATAAGCCTACCAACCCACAAGAGTGCTTTATAGGCGAGATAGGCCTGACAGGTGAAATCCGCCGCGTCAATCGGATTGAACAACGGCTTAACGAAGCCGCTAAATTGGGCTTTACCAAGGTCTATGCCCCCAAAAATTCTCTGACAGGTATCAAGGTGCCCAAGGAAATCACGGTTATCGGTGTGACTACCATTGGCGAAGTCTTGCAGAAAGTATTCAACTGATGAAATCATTCGGGAGTGACAGCTAGTCGCTTCTCTTTTTGCGACAAATAGTCGGGAATGTGATAAGCTAGGTCTAACCTATTTCTGAAAATTTCAGAAATTCTCATCAGACAAGGAGGTCCTATGTCTTATTTTCAAAACTTTATGAAGGCCAACAAGGCCTATGTTGACCTGCATGGTGATTACCATTTGCCTCTTCGTCCAAAGACAAAGGTGGCTATCGTGACCTGTATGGACTCACGGCTTCACGTGGCGCAGGCCTTGGGCTTGGCTCTGGGTGATGCCCATATCCTACGGAATGCGGGTGGGCGCGTGACGGAGGACATGATTCGCTCGCTAGTCATTTCCCAGCAGCAACTCGGCACAAGGGAAATCGTGGTGCTCCACCATACAGACTGCGGTGCACAGACCTTTACCAATGAGGACTTTGAGGTCCAACTCAAGCGGGATTTGGGAGTGGATGTGGCTGGTCAGGACTTTCTTCCTTTTACAGACATTGAAGAAAGCGTGCGGGAGGATATTGCTCTCTTGAAACAATCTCCGCTCATACCTGACGACGTTGAAATTTTTGGTGCGGTTTATGATGTGGATACGGGGCGTATGACAGAAGTTATATAGGAATGCTCAGGAAGTTCGGTTTTTCCTGTAAATTTTATCTGAATGGCCGAGAAATCCTTGACAAGTTTTTTTGAATGAGATAAAATTGTATTATCACAACAGAACAAACAAAGAGATAAATGATACTTAGTTTATTTTAGCTTGTTCTAGGTTTATTATGGCTATCCTGTGGTTAACAGGACCTTTCGTAAAAAATAGGAGTCAATTATGTCAGACAATCGGATGAAATATACTATCGATAGTAATATGCAGTTTCCTTTGGTGGAAATCGCCTTGGAAGCTGGTGAATCAGCTTATATTCAACAAGGGAGCATGGTCTACCATACGCCGAGTGTGACCTTGAATACCAAGCTCAATGCGCGTGGTGGTTCAGGTTTTGGTAAATTGATGGGGGCCATCGGTCGGTCAATGGTATCAGGCGAATCTATGTTTATCACGCAAGCCATTTCCAATAGCGATGACGGAAAAATTGCACTTGCGCCTTCAACGCCAGGTCAGGTTATTGCCTTGGAACTTGGTGCAGAGCAATATCGACTAAATGATGGTGCCTTCCTTGCCCTTGATGGTTCTGCTCAATATAAAATGGAACGCCAGAGTGTTGGAAAAGCTTTCTTTGGTGGTCAGGGTGGACTCTTTGTGATGACGACAGAGGGGCGCGGAACACTTTTGGCGAATGCATTTGGTTCTATTAAGAAGCTAACTTTGGATGGTGGAAGTATCACCATTGACAATGCTCATGTGGTTGCTTGGAGTCGTGATTTGGACTACAATATCCATATGGAAAATGGTTTCCTCCAATCTATCGGTACAGGTGAAGGAATCGTTAATACCTTTACTGGTTATGGAGAAATCTATGTACAGAGCTTGAACATTGAGACCTTTGCTCAGGTCATTGGCAATCATATTGTCGGTGCAGGTGGTGACGGTGGTGGTGGAAGCACATCATTGCTGGATGCGATTTTTTAAGAAAAAAACTCTGCAATTTTCAAAATCATATAATAAAAATTAGGTCCCTCGCGTAATGCAAGGGACTTTTCTTAGTTTATTTCTACCACTTACCTGTCTAATTTTGCCACTTACTGAAATGCCCTTGTAATTGGATGTCGAACTGGTATAATAGAGCTATCAAAAAGGAGGGAGCTATGAAAGTTAGGATTGAATTTGATGACAGCTTAGATCAGCTTGAAGTTGTTATTCGAACCAGTCAGCTGGGACCAGAGATTGAACAGATTCAGCAAGCTTTGCAACAAGTTAGTCGTCCCTCGCTTGTTTTTTACAAGGGGAGCAGCGAGTATTTTCTTTCATTGGGTGACATACTTTTCTTTGAAACGGACGGAACCAAGATTTTTGCTCATACAGGCGATGATGCCTACGAGGTTAAGATGAAACTCTATGAACTTGAGGAGTATTTGCCTATCTACTTTTGTCGGGTAGCTAAGTCAACCATTGTCAATAGCAAGGTAGTCTATTCGCTAGATAAGTCCTTCTCGGGCACTAGTCGGATTTCCTTCTACAAGACTCACAAGGAAGTTCACGTGTCGCGACATTATTACCATTTATTAAAAGAAAAGTTACAGGAAATGAGGTAGGAAGATGAAAAGAAATGGTTTGGGAATAGCTTTACTGATCTTGGCAGGCTTGGTCTTGTTTCAAGACCACTTGCCGGCTGTGGAATTTCCTCTTTGGAAATTGGCACTGGTAGTCGGTTGGAGTTATCTCTTTTTTAAAGCAATGATAAAAAAACAGCTAGTTACAAGTTTTGTCTGGGGAACCTTGGTCTTTATCGTGCTAAACAGTCATTTTAATTGGTTGGAAATTGATACCTGGACCTTGATTTTAGGTGCGATACTGGCTTGTACAGGGGTGAAGTTGTTAATAAAACCTAGAAGGAGCAAGAATATGGTCGATACAAAAAGTTTTGTCACAGGAGTGATTGGCGATAAGGGACGCGATACAGCTTTTGGCTCCTCTACTCGTTACATTCATGAGGAAAATTTTATCCATGATAGTGTTGATGTAGCCTTTGGATCTAGTACGGTCTATTTTGATCAGGCAGTGATTCTGGGTGATCAGGCAGATTTTCATATCGATGCTGCCTTCTCAAATATCACACTCTACCTGCCTGCTGACTGGCAAGCAGTAGTAGAGTTGGATAGCGCCATGTCAACAACTAACAACTATGCATCTGAGCCAAAAGAAAAGGTTCTCTTGGTAACGGGTGATATGGCATTTTCTACATTAAATATTTACTCTATGTAAAAGAATAATCACAGAGGAAAGTCTATCCAGGCTCCTCTGCAAGATAAAATGTCTGAATATTCTGAAAACAAAGAAAGGGATTATCATGAAAAAGATTTTGAAAAATGCTACCTACCTATGGGTACTGACGGCGGATATGCTGTCCAATTTTGGCGATGTGGTCTATTATCTGGCCCTGATGAACTATGTTTTACTGGTGCCCAACAGCCGTCTGGCGCTGGCGATTGTGACCTTCTCAGAAATCTTTCCTAGCTTTATAGGCCTCTTCACAGGCTATCTGGCAGACAAGACGGTCAACAAAATCAGCACTATCAAGCTGACCCTTCTCTTCCGTGTCCTTCTCTACCTCATCCTCGGATTCTGCATGGGCTTTGAGCCAGCCCTCTGGATTGTCGTGGTGGCTGCAACTTTCAATGTCTTTGCAGACTTCGCTGGCTTCTATGAAAACGGCCTCTATACACCTCTGAGATTACGCGTAGCGCCCAAAGAAGAGCGGGAGCGGTATTCAGCCTTTCGTCAGACCGTGACCAGCCTCCTAAACATCGCCTTTCAGACCCTCTCTGCTCTCTTGGTCGGCCTACTCTCCTACCAAAACCTGGCCTTTCTCAACGCCGGCACCTTTTTAGTCTCCCTCCTCATCATGCAGCTGCTGACGCCAGCCTTTCGCAAACTCCTGATGGAGCAGCCTTTGAAAATAGCCGAGCGGCCGATCCAGCCCGAGTCAAAAACCGAGGGGCCAGGCATTCTAGCCTCTTTCAAGCAAGCCATCGTGGAGCTGCGCAAGATTCCCGAGTTCCGCCTGGTCCTGATTACCAACCCCATAATTAACGCCTGTGGAGCGATTCTTTATCCTATTCTGGTCCTGCTGATTAGCGAAGACCCAAATCTTGTCTTCCTCAATGTTGAAACAACACTTGCCCTGACCATTCTAATATTTTTTGTCGGAAATATTTTGGGCTCTACCTTGGTCTTTACCCTATTCAAAAAGACCAGCATGGTGACGTTGGAAGTGGCAGCCACTTTCTCTCTTCTTGGCGTTTTTGTTGGAATGTTGCTGCATCAACTGCCAATTATTTTCTTCTTCCTTACTACAATGGGGATTAGCTCTGGAGCTAGTGGACCTAAGTTTAACGCTAAGTTTGTCAATTCTATGCCAGAGGAGCAGTTGGCGACCATTGGCGGAGCGGTGTCAACCTATTTTATGCTAGGTCAAGCCTTTACTCGACTACTGGTATCAGGTCTGGTCTTGGTATTGACTGTCAATCAGATTAGCGGACTTTTCCTCGCGGCAACTGGCTTGTTGGTCCTCTATGTCCTCTACTGGCTGGCACGTAATCAAAAAACACCTCAAAATCAGGAATAAAAAAGGAATTATCGCTACTAAATACTTGACAAATCGCTTGTTATACTACATATAACAAGGCTTGACTTACCAGCCAAGCCTTTCCTAATGGAAAAGGAGATATTATGTCATTAAATCTTTTTGAAGTTGTGAGGTATGAAGGAGAAGATACCAGAAATATTCTTGCATGGCGGCACCCTAATAAAAATATGAAGCCGGGAACAACCTTAATTGTTAATCCAGGTCAACGGGCTGTCTTCTTTTCAAACGGGCGAGCTGTTGCGTCTTACGAAGAAGGGAAACATAAAATTGAGGGAAATAATACTCAGGGACTAGCAAAACTCAAGTCTTTTGTTAGTGGCGGTGTGCCACCAGATTCATCTTTCCTATGGTTTGTTAACATGTATGATTTACAGCCGATTGGCTGGGGGACTCCTTCGCCGATACTAGTTCGCGATCCAGAAAGTCAAATTCCTGTTGAATTAAAAACACATGGAAATTTTATACCAAGAATCATAGACTTAGAAACATTTATTTTAGAATTTATGCCGAGTCATCCAGATATTATTACGGCAGAAGTATTTCAAAAGCGTTTCAGACAGGCGGCTATTGGAACGATTACATCTGGTATTTCCCGAGTTATTGCGAATAGTCGAATTGCTACAATTGATATTGAAATGCATAGCCATGATATTGCTCAAGGGTTATCAGAGCTTTTAAGCAATCGTTTTGCTAAATATGGAATTTCTGTACAAGAATTTAATATTGAAGCCTTGAAAGTAAACCAAGATAGTGAGGGGTACAAGGAAGTGTTTCGATTCCATAAACAAGTTCTTAGTGCAAAAGGGGAGCGTAGCACTCGGGAGATTGAGGGATACAGTTATCAAGAAGAGCGCCAATTTGATGTTCTAGAAAAAGCGGCACAAAATGAAGGTTCCGCAGGGAATCTTATGGGAGCTGGCATGGGAGTTTCCATGGGGCTCGGAATGGGAGCAAATTTTGGAACACTTATGGGAAATTTGGGACAGGGAGCTCATTCTGCTCAACATCCTCAGATACCAATACAAACAGAAAAAACGATAAATTCTGAAAACAGCCCTACAGTTAGTTTAGCGAAATTCTGTGGTCAATGTGGGACGGCTTTTACCGACGGAGCTAAATTTTGTAGTAACTGTGGACAGTCACGCTAGGAGGAAATATGAGTAAAAATATTTGGATATATGTGACAGGAGTGCTGGTCATGCTTACAACGGTGGCCTTGGGACTTCTGATTCCTCACAAGGAAATTGGTCTTTATTTTATTGCATTGGGGTTATTGGTTTTATCGGAATTTCTGTTTTTTCTGCAACTAATAGTTAAACGACACTTTACTGACTGGTTGCCCATCAATATCGTAACCGTTATCTGGGTTATTTTTCAAAGCATTATGCTTTTTATCTCCAACTATATTTCTGTCAGAGTTTTTTGGATTGTTGAAGTTATTGTTATTGGTGGTGTAGCTATTATTGGTAGTTTGACAGCAACTGATAGTCACTATCGAAGGGGACGAAGAGAAACTATTGCAGATAATAGTGGGGATGTCTTTACCCCAAAACAAGGAGACTACTAATGTATCAATTATTTCGTTTTTTGAGTTTAGTCTTCATGGGACTAGCTAATACTATTTTGGCACTTCTCCTCTTTTCTCATACTATTCTTTATACTAAATTCATTGCTGGCACTATAGTATTCTCTTTTTCGGGGTTAATATTAGCAGCCTTTGTTTACTATAGTTGTGGTGTTTTAGAGAACATCAAGCTGAAGGCTAACGCATTGGATGAGATATACCAAGGAAAAGTACGTTACAAAGACTACTTGAGAGAAAAAAAGGAACAGTCACATGCTTAAAGCGTTAAAATCAATCTGGGATGCATTTCGTAGTTGGTTACTTTTTAATTGGTTAATTGCTTACTGTATGTTTGCAACAATAAGTTTGTATCAATTCACGCAATATGATCCCACCTTTTCAGTCCTTATTCTAATTGTGACCTTTTTAGTCATATTTGGGATTCCCTTACTCGCGATGCGTCTCTTTAAGCTGTCATCAGATGGTGTGTTGACATGCTTTCCATTATTAGCTCTTTTTTTGCTTTTGATTGGTTTTCCCAATCCAGTTTATATAATCGGTGCAATGGTAGTATTGTTGATTAAACCACGAGGTCGGACAGTTATAGAAAATATTGTCAAATCCTTTTCGACGAATAACCTGAAATATCTATCAATTTCTCTGTTTCTTCCTTTGCTAGTTTTATTTTTCTTGGTTCTAGAAGAGGGGGAACAGGTAACTTTTGTCAAAACTTTGATTGTACGAGTGACAGTTCTTTATATTGTAATTATACTAATCAATTGTGCATTGACTTATCGAAAATCTCGATTAGAAGAACACGTTAAAACACAAGTACAGATAAGGGCGCTTTTTGAACTCTTTGAACACTATCAAATTACAGAAGAGACCTATCTTGTTATTTGTGAATCTTGCAGTGCAGAAAATTTTTTAGAATTAGGACAAGGACAATCGTGTAGCCACTGTGGTGCTTGGCTTGCCAGAAAGGAGCCCTAGATGCGACGCTATCGATTAGAGATAACAAAATTTGGTTTCCCTATCATTTTTATCATTTGGCTAGGCTCTACAATTTTTCTCTGGCAGATGATTTTAGATTTTTTTAGAAGAAAAAAGGAGGCTGGAATTTCAGTACCTTCCTTAGTGAATACTGCTTTGATTATTGTGACGGTAGCCTTTATTGTCTTTTTCACACTATCTTTCTATATCTTACTTCGCCCGCCTCGGACAAGACGTCAGGGAAGAAGTTTGAAAGAGGTTTTGGCATATGAAAGTCGGAAAGAAGATGTTGTAGAAAGTCAAGGGCAATCACTTATCAGGACGACTACCTATCGCCTGGAGGCCAAGAGAGTCTATTGTCCGGCGTGTGGAAAGCCTGCTGAGGGCTTGTTTGATACCATTATCACTTGTGTAAGTTGTGGACATAGCTATCGTATAGAATAGTAGTACAAAGCCCTCGTTTATCCATTGTTTGTTTTCGATTAAATGATAGCCAAAACTCAAAAGCATGAAAAACACCTCAAAATCAGTCTATCTAGGCTGATTTTTCTGTTTTCTTATGCATATCTATGCTATAATGTTCTTGATTGAAATTTTACAGGAGAGAAACATGACTAAACCAATTCGTGTGCGTTACGCACCAAGTCCAACGGGACTTTTGCATATCGGAAATGCCCGTACAGCATTGTTCAACTATCTTTTTGCCCGTCATCACGGCGGTACTTTCCTTATTCGTATCGAAGACACAGACCGCAAGCGCCATGTGGAAGACGGCGAGCGTTCTCAGCTTGAAAACCTGCGTTGGTTGGGTATTGACTGGGATGAGAGTCCAGAAACTCATGAGCAATACCGTCAATCAGAGCGTTTGGATATTTACCAAAAATACGTTGATCAACTTTTGGCAGAAGGTAAGGCCTACAAGTCTTACGTGACAGAAGAGGAATTGGCGGCGGAGCGTGAGCGTCAGGAAGCTGCGGGCGAAACACCTCGCTATATCAATGAATACCTGGGTATGTCTGAAGATGAAAAAACAACCTACATCGCAGAGCGTGAGGCGGCTGGCATTGTCCCAACGGTTCGCTTAGCTGTCAACGAAACAGGTATCTACAAATGGAATGACATGGTTAAGGGCGAAATCGAGTTCGAAGGTGGCAACATCGGTGGTGACTGGGTTATCCAGAAACGTGACGGCTATCCAACCTACAACTTTGCCGTGGTGGTGGACGATCATCTCATGGAAATCTCGCACGTTATCCGTGGGGACGACCACATTGCCAATACACCCAAGCAACTCATGGTCTATGAAGCACTTGGTTGGGAAGCGCCAGAATTTGGTCACATGACCTTGATTATCAACTCTGAGACTGGTAAAAAACTGTCCAAACGTGATACCAACACCCTTCAGTTTATCGAAGATTACCGTCGTAAGGGTTATATGCCGGAAGCTGTCTTCAACTTTATCGGTCTCTTGGGTTGGAACCCTGGTGGTGAAGAGGAAATCTTCTCCCGTGAGCAATTTATCCAACTCTTTGATGAAAATCGCCTCAGCAAATCACCAGCAGCATTTGACCAGAAGAAAATGGACTGGATGAGCAATGAGTACATCAAAAATGCTGATCTAGAAACTATTTTCAACCTTGCTAAGCCATTCTTGGAAGAAGCGGGTCGCTTGACAGACAAGGCAGAAAAATTGGTGGAACTTTACAAGCCACAAATGTCATCTGCGGATGAAATTGTTGGTTTGACAGACCTCTTCTTCTCTGATTTCCTAGAATTGTCAGACGAGGAAAAAGAAGTCATGGCGGGAGAAACTGTTCCGACTGTCTTAAATGCCTTCAAGGAAAAATTGGAAGCCATGACAGACGAAGATTTCCAACCAGATAACATCTTCCCACAAATCAAGGCTGTTCAAAAAGAAACAGGTATCAAGGGCAAAAACCTCTTCATGCCAATCCGTATCGCCGTTTCAGGCGAAATGCACGGACCAGAGTTGCCAAATACCATTTACCTACTCGGTCGTGAAAAATCTATCCAGCATATTGATAATATGTTGAAGAGTTTGTAAGATAAAAAATCCCCGCTGTCCTGTGACGGCGGGGATTTTGTTATAACTGATAACTATAACACTTGCATTAAAAACGGTATAACGATTTTCTGAAAAACTGTGTTATCATAAATAAATCATTACTATTTAGGAGAGTTTATGGAAAATCATAATTTTGAAAATCAAGGCACCTTTAACCGTGAAATGAACAGCCGTCATTTGCAGATGTTGTCCATCGGTGGGGTAATTGGCACAGGTTTGTTCCTGAGTTCGGGCTATACCATTGCACAGGCTGGACCATTTGGAGCTATTGCAGCTTATCTTTTTGGAGCTGTTATGGTTTATTTGGTCATGTTCTCTCTAGGGGAGCTTTCCGTAGCCATGCCAGTAACAGGCTCCTTCCATACCTATGCAACCAAGTTCATCAGTCCTGGAACGGGTTTTATGGTGGCCTGGATGTATTGGCTTTGCTGGGTAGTCGCACTGGCTTCTCAGTTCGTAGGAGCAGCTCAGCTTATGCAACGTTGGTTTCCTAGTGTGCCAATTTGGATTTTTGCAACGATTTTCGCGGTCATTGTCTTTGGTTTGAACACGCTGTCTGTCGGTTGGTTTGCTCGAGCAGAGGACGCCCTTTCTTCTGTCAAAGTCTATGCCATTATGGCATTCATCATTTTGGGAACCTTGGCGATTTTTGGCGTCTTGCCTTTTCAGGTGTGGAAATGATTGGAATTGCTGCTGGGGAGACGGACAATCCTAAGAAAGCCGTGCCACAAGCTATTAAATCGACCATCGGTCTCTTGGTTATCTTCTTTGTTTTGACCATTGTGGTCTTAGCAGCTTTACTTCCCATGTCAGAGGCAGGTGTGACAGAAGCACCATTCGTTCTAGTATTGGATAAAATAGGTTTTCCGTACGCTGCTGACATTATGAACTTCATCATCTTGACGGCTATTTTATCTGCGTCCACTTCAGGTCTCTACGCTTCAAGCCGTATGCTTTGGTCTTTGGCCAATGAGGGCATGATTAGCAAGGAATTGGTAAAAATCAACAAGCATGGTGTTCCAATGCGTGGGATGATTTTGTCCATGGTTGGTGTTGTGATTGCTTTGATTGCGTCAATTTATGCAGAAGATACTATTTTCTTAGCCTTGGTTTCTATCGCTGGTTTTGCAGTCGTGATTGCATGGTTGGCAATTCCATTGGCACAAATCGGTTTCCGACGTGAGTTTTTGAAGAATCATAGTGTAGACGAATTGGAATACAAGACACCATTCTCGCCGACTTTGCCTTGGATTACAGTTATTTTGCTGGTTATTTCCATCATCGGAATTGGCTGGGATCCTTCTCAGCGTGCCGGCCTCTACTTTGGTGTACCCTTTATGATTGGTTGTTATGCATATCATTACATTCGCTTTAAAAGGTGGTAAGGAGAAACTCGTATGGGTCGTTTTAAGGAACTATTAGAAAATCAAGAGTTTGTCATTTTACATGGTGCTCTGGGAACGGAATTGGAATTTCGCGGTCATGATGTATCAGGTAAGCTTTGGTCTGCCAAATATCTTTTGGAAAATCCTCAGTATATCAAGGATATTCACAAGGATTATATTCGTGCTGGAGCAGATTTGGTCACGACATCAACCTATCAGGCGACTTTTGAAGGTTTGGCAGAAGTCGGTTTGTCACAGGCTGAGGCTGAAAAGTTGATTCGTCTGACAGTTGATTTGGCTAAGGAGGCTCGAGACGAGGTTTGGGCTGACTTGTCGGAGGCTGAAAAAGGACAACGAACCTATCCCCTTATTTCAGGTGACGTTGGTCCTTATGCGGCTTATCAAGCCAATGGTTTGGAGTACACAGGTGATTATGGCAACATCAATTTAGTGGAGTTGAAGGCCTTTCACCGTCGTCGGATGGAGCTCCTCTTAGAACAGGGGGCAGAGCTCTTAGCCTTGGAGACCATTCCAAATTTTCTTGAAACACAGGCTTTGGTAGAGTTGCTGGCAGATGATTTCCCAAATGTCGAAGCCTATATCAGCTTCACCTCGCAGGACGGTCAGTCGATTTCTGACGGAACATCAATTGAGAAAATAGCAGAGCTGATTAACAGCAGTGAGCAGGTTTTAGCAGTTGGTCTTAACTGTACAGCACCGTCTCTTTACCCAGCCTTTCTCAGTCAGTTGAGAGAGAAAACGGATAAACCATTTGTCACCTATCCAAATTCGGGTGAGGTCTATGATGGAGCCACTCAAACTTGGAAAGAAGAAGCTGACCATAGCCACAGCCTTTTGGACAATACTCTGGCTTGGCATAAGCTAGGAGCTAAAGTGGTTGGAGGTTGTTGCCGAACCCGACCAGCTGATATTGCAAGTCTAGTTGCTGGATTGAAATAAATGAATCCCCGCTGTCCTGTGATAGCGGGGATTTGTTTCTTATACGGGCTTAGTTTTCTAAAAACAACCTCTCCACATAGTCCTTCTGCCTTTGGATAATCAGTTCTGTTTCTAGGAAGTCTTTTAAGTCTTCTTGTGGGACCCAGATGTAGTTGCTGGTTTCGTTGGCTTGGACTTGGATAGCGGATTTGTCCCAGTCGGTTTCAGCCCAGTAGCAGTGGAAGATACACTGGTCGTCATGGGCAACAAAGTGTGTATGGTGGCGGAGCTGGTTAGCTGTCAGTTCAATGCCTGTCTCTTCGCGGACTTCGCGTAAAATGGCCTGCTCTGCTATTTCCCCAAATAAAGCCGAGCCTCCTGCCGTCGCTTCATAATAGTCAGGGTAGGAGGGCTTGGTGCTGTCGCGTTTCATAAAGAGGGTGCTACCGTCGTGGTGGCGGACGATGCACTCGACGACTAGGTGGTAGAGACCATCGGGAATAGCTTCTCCGCGTGTGAGGGTGTGGTCGGTCAAGTGACCGTCGGCTGTGTAGGCGTTCCAGATTTCCATTTCATTCTCCTGTCAATTTTGTAGTTATTCAGTATAGCACATCTATAAGTGCAAAGCAACATGTTTTGTTTTTGTACGGACAAGTGTTATACTGGGGCTACTAACTCAAAGGAGAACCTTATGCAAACCATTATCCCTCATCTCTGGTATGATACAGAGGCAAAAGAAGCTGCAGAGTTCTATGTGGACCTTTTCGGCGGCAAGATTGACTGGACCTATACCATTACGGATACGCCTTCTGGCGATGCTGGCTTGGTCCAATTCCAACTGGGGGACATGACCCTGGCAGCGATTAGTGCGGGGCCATATTTTAAACTCAACGAGTCTATATCGCTTATGGCAAATGTAGCGAGTAAGGACGACGTAAGCCGTCTTTATGAGGCGCTATCAGACGGTGGTCGTGTGCTTATGCCTTTGGCAGAATATCCCTTCAGCCCTTACTATGTCTGGCTGGAAGACCGCTTCGGTCTGTCTTGGCAATTGTCCTATGCACCGGACTTGGACAAGCCCTATAGCTTTGACATCTGCCTGCTCTTCTCTCAGGACCAGGTCGGTTTAGCCCAACCTATGCTAGATTATTACAAGGATAAGCTGCCTCAAGCTCGTCTTGGTCGCTTGTCTTACTATGGCGAAGGTGAAGCTGCGGTCGCTGCTGCCAAGTTGAATTATGCGGAGCTTTTTATCGGAGACCAAAAAATGATCGCTATGGACCACGGCTACGGCGGTGAGGCCTCTTTCAACGAAGCCTTCTCGCTCATGGTCTATGTAGATAGTCAGGAAGAAGCAGAGAGCTGGTATGAAAAAGTGTCGGCAGTTCCAGAAGCGGAGATTTGCGGTTGGGCCAAGGACCAGTTTGGGATTTCCTGGCAGATTGTGCCGCGTATTCTGATGGAAGCATACGATACGGCTAGCCCAGAAACCGTCAAGGCAGTCAATGCGGCTGTGATGACCATGAAGCGTTTGGACATTGCGGCTATTCAAGCATTGCTAAACTAGCAGATGATAACGGAGACTGTTCTGCAGTTTCCGTTTTTTGGTTGAGGAAAGGTTGATTTACAGGAATTTTGATATAATGGAAAAAAGTGTACGAAAGGAATGTGTATGAAAGCAACAGAACGACGTAAGAAAATCCTATCCCTTTTACGAGAAAGCCCCTATCCCCTTGCAGCTAATTATCTGGCGAAAGAATTTGGAGTGAGTCGGCAAGTAATTGTTGGAGATGTAGCCTTGCTTCGTGCGGAGGGAGAAGCTGTCTTGGCAACTCCAAGAGGGTACTTGCTCCAATCTTCTTTGCCATCTACTGAAGGAGCCTACATTCGAAAGATAGCTTGTCAACATGGTCCAGAAGAGGTAGAAAAAGAATTGACAATCTTGCTAGAGGGTGGAGCTCAAATATTAGATGTTGAAATTGAGCATCCCATTTACGGCTTATTATCAGGCAAGCTGAATATTGCAAGTTTAGAAGATAGGGATCATTTTTTGGATGCCTTGGGTCAATACCAAGGTGTGTTACTGAGTAATTTAACAGAAGGAGTTCATACACATACAGTCTCTTTCCCATCTGTGCAAGCCTATAATGAACTTTCAGCAGCTTTAAAACATGCAGGTATTTTACTAGAAAATTAATAAACCTTACAGGTGTCTTGACACCTGTAAGGTTTTGTTTTATAATCAAACCAATAGAAAGAGAGGTGCCTAATGTCCCAATTAACACTATCATCTAAAAATTCAGTTAAGCAGCTATCAATTAGTGCAATTTTAACCGCATTTGCCATTTTAATACCTTTAATGATGCCGATTAAAATCATTATTGGTCCAGCATCCTATACACTTGCTAGTCACATTCCTTTGTTTATAGCCATGTTTATTTCACCAGCTACTGCTATTTTTGTTGCTTTAGGTTCTAGTTTGGGATTTTTCCTCGCTGGTTTTCCAATCGTTATTGTATTTCGGGCGCTTACGCATCTGTTCTTCCTTACCTTAGGTGCGGTCTTGGTCAAGCGTTTTCCGATTCTTATGGACTCTAAGCGCTTTTTACTATTAGGGATTGGGCTTAATCTCCTGCATGGTCTAGGAGAATATATTGTGGTAATGGTACTTACGTCGGGGCAACAAA
This sequence comes from Streptococcus sp. 2021WUSS126, assembly GCF_044427255.1. Lineage (NCBI taxonomy): Bacteria > Bacillati > Bacillota > Bacilli > Lactobacillales > Streptococcaceae > Streptococcus > Streptococcus sp. 2021WUSS126. The sequence goes on from NZ_JAOTGI010000001.1 coordinate 144,525, forward strand.
CTTCTGCTACCTACTGGATAACGATGCTTGGCTTGGTGGGTGTTGGTTCGGCTATTCATGGATTGCTTGATTTTAGTTTAGCTTATTATTTCTGGAAAATGTTAAAAGAACGGAAAATTTATCAACCATAATCAGTTATGATGAGGAATATATTTTAGAAGAGACTGGGCAGGCTGAGCTGATTCGGGGGAAAACAGGTAGAGTTTATGGGAACTTAGTTGGCCTACTGACAGTCATGAAATCCCTGCCTTTAACCTATAATAAGGACTTGCAGGAAGACAAGGAAGGCATGTTTGATACGGCAGAAACGATTTTAGTATCTATCGATATTTTGACAGGGATGTTGCAATCGATGACGGTCCATAAGGAAAGGATGGCTCAATCGACAGAGAAGGACTTTTCAAATGCGACTGAATTGGCAGACTATCTAGCAAACAAGGGTATGCCTTTCCGCCAAGCGCATGAGATTGTTGGAAAACTGGTCTTGGAGTGTAGCAAGGCAGGACACTATCTCCAGGATGTATCGTTTGAGACCTACCAGGCTATTTCGCCTCTTATTCAAGCAGATATTTATGATGCCTTGTCCTCCAAAGTTGCTGTCAGTCGTAGAAATTCCCTTGGCGGGACAGGTTTTGAATCGATTGCAGACCAGTTGAAAAGTGCCAAAGAGGAAATTCAGAACGCAAAAAGCCTATAAACGGTATGTTTATTGGCTTTTTTGAATTTTGTGGTATAATAGAAGTAATTTTGAAAGATGGAGTGGCAGTTTGAAAAAAAGCTATCGTGTCAAGCGTGAACGAGATTTTAATGACATTTTTACAAAAGGAAACAATGTCGCCAATCGGAGGTTTGTTGTCTACCGATTACCTAAAGAGCAGAAGCATTTCCGAGTAGGTTTATCTGTCAGCAAAAAATTGGGAAACGCTGTCATGCGCAATAAGATTAAGCGCAGGATTCGTCACATCTTAATTGAATGTCAACATCAACTGGTAGCAGATGACTTTGTTATCATTGCTCGAAAAGGTGTAGAGGAATTGTCCTATCAAGAAATGAAGCAAAACCTCATCCATGTTTTGAAACTAGCTAAACTATACCAGGAAGGTGTTGTGATTGAAAAAGAAAGTTAAATGGGCAGGACTACTGGTAATATCTCTAATTGTTTTAACAGCCTGCGGAACAGGGCCAGTGACCAGTCAATCTACAGATGCGTGGGATAGATTAATTTACTGGTTTGCCAGCATTATTCAGTTCCTATCTATCAACGGTCAAATTGGAATCGGTATTATACTTTTTACCATTTTAATTCGAACCCTTCTGTTGCCCTTGTTCCAAATACAGATGAATTCCTCACGGAAGATGCAGGAGCTTCAACCTCAGCTGAAAAAGTTGCAAGCGGAGTATCCAGGAGCGGATATGGAAAGTCGCCAGCAGCTCTATGAAGCAACGCAAGCTCTCTACAAAGAGAATGGCGTCAGCATGAGAGCGTCCATGATTCCGCTCTTTATTCAAATGCCAATCCTTTTGGCCCTCTTTCAAGCTCTGACACGTGTTGAAGCCTTGAAAGTAGGTCACTTCCTTTGGTTAAATCTTGGGGAGCCGGATCCGTTCTTTATTTTGCCGATTCTGGCTGCAGTGTTTACATTCCTTAGCTCATGGTTGACCAATAAATCAGCAATTGAGAAGAATATGGCTATGACAATTATGACCTATGTCATGCCCGTGATGATCTTTTTCTTTGCTGTGGCAGCTGCTAGTGGGGTGGCTTTGTATTGGACAGTGTCAAATGCCTATCAGGTTGCTCAAACCTTGGTGTTCAATAATCCGTTTAAAATAATAGCAGAGCGTCAAGCGAAAATTGATGCGGAAAAAGAACGTCAGGCAAAAATCCGACGGGCACAGAAAAAAGCACAGAAAAAGAAATAGGAAAACTAGGAGAGAGAAGATGAAATTTACAGGAACAAGTGTTGAAGAGGCCATTCAGAATGGCTTGGTAGAGCTAAATATTCCTCGAAAAAAAGCACATATTACTGTGGTTGCGCGTGAGAAAAAAGGTTTCCTTGGTTTCGGTAAAAAGCCAGCGATTGTGGATATTGATGTTATCAATGAAACAACGGTTGTTAAGGCTAATCAGAAAGCAGTTCGTGGCGTTCCAAGTGAAATTAACGACCTCAATGAACCAGTAAAAAGCGTTTCAGAGGCTACGATTGACCTAGGAAAAGTTATTGCAGCGGTGAAAGAATTTGAAAAGTCTGGTCAAACGCTTGATGATGATATTAAAGCGCAGATCTTGAAAAATGAAAAAGAAGCGACAACGATTTTGGAAGAAACAGGTCGGATTGAAATTCTTTCAGAAGATTTACTAACTACTACAGATGCAACAACATCTGCTAAGGAAGACGTAAATCAAGAAGTCGTCTCAGAAAATCAAGCAGATAATTTTGCTGATTTAGATATTAAGATTGAGCCTCAGTATGATATTGAACAAGTTGTTTCAGAAGTGACAGCTTATGTACAAGAAATTCTGGATGATATGGATGTTGAGGCGCGTATTGATACAAGTCATAATCGCCGTACAATCAATATTCAAGTGGATACCAATGAACCAGGTCGTGTTATCGGTTATCACGGAAAAGTCTTAAAGGCTTTGCAACTTTTGGCTCAGAACTTCTTATACAACCGTTATGAGCGTAATTTCTATATTACAATCAATGTGAATGATTATGTAGAACACCGCGCAGAGGTTCTTCAAGGCTACGCACAAAAATTGGCAGAACGTGTTTTGGCAGAGCAGGAAGCCTACCATACAGATCCGATGTCAAGTAGCGAACGTAAAATTATCCACCGCATTATCTCTAAAATGGACGGTTTGACAAGCTATTCAGAAGGTAGCGAGCCGAACCGATATGTCGTTGTAGATATTGAAGGGAATCATGACTAAAAAGAGGCTAGTCCTCTTTTTTCAATGATTTTCTGATTCTTTCCTAAAAGTATGGCGGAATAGCTTGACAAACGAACAGAATTTATATAAAATGGTTTGGTATGTTTAGTAACTGATCAAAACTAGCCGGCTAAACGAATACAAGAATCTAAGAGGAGGTATTCATCGTGAAACGTACTTTTCAACCAAGTAAAATCCGTCGCGCGCGTAAACACGGTTTCCGTAGCCGTATGGCAACTAAAAACGGCCGTCGCGTGTTAGCTGCTCGTCGCCGTAAGGGACGTAAAGTTCTTACAGTAGCATAAGAAGATGAAAAGAGAAGCCAGCAGAAACTCGAGTCTGCTGGTTTTTTTCTTCTCATAAGAATCTTCCGAAATATGTTACAATAGTAGGAAAGAAAGTGATGGAACGATGATACAAATTTTTGACACCCACACCCACCTCAACGTAGAGCAGTTTGACGGTCGGGTCCAAGAAGAATTAGACTTTGCCAAGGAAATGGGGGTCACCCTCCACAATGTGGTCGGTTTTGACCGAGCAACTATTGACAAGGCTATGGAACTGGCTGACCAGCATCCTGAAATTTATCTGACACTGGGCTGGCATTCGACAGAGGCTGGCACCTATGATGAGGAAGTAGAAAGCTACTTGCTAGAGGCACTCAAACATCCTAAGGTCATTGCCCTGGGGGAGATTGGGCTGGACTACTACTGGATGACGGCGGATAAGGATACTCAGGCTCGTGTTTTCAAGCGACAGATGGAGTTGGCCAAGCAGTTGGATTTGCCCTTTGTGGTTCATACTCGCGATGCCTTGGAAGATACTTACCAGATCATCAAGGAAGTCGGCGTCGGTCCGCGCGGAGGCATCATGCATTCCTTCTCTGGTACGCTGGAGGAGGCTCAGGCCTTCATGGACCTAGGCATGCACATTTCCTTCTCGGGAGTCGTGACCTTCAAAAAAGCTGTCGAACTTCAGGAAGCGGCGCAAGCATTGCCCCTAGAAAAAATCCTGGTCGAGACGGATGCGCCCTACCTGGCCCCAGTTCCTAAGCGTGGTCGGGAAAATCGCACTGGCTACACCAGATATGTGGTGGAAATGCTGGCCCAGCTTCGCAACCAGTCGGTCGAAGAAGTGGCGAAAGCGACCTACGAGAATGCAAGGAGCTTGTTCAGAATTGACTCAGAAAATTAAGATACAGGAAGTCCTCGTTGTTGAGGGAAAAGACGATACAGCAAACCTAAAACGATTTTACGAGGTGGATACCTACGAAACCAGAGGCTCTGCCATATCAGACGATGACTTGGAACGCATCGAGAAACTCCATGACCTGCGTGGCGTCATTGTCTTTACTGACCCAGACTACAATGGGGAGCGGATTCGGAAGATGATTATGCAGGCCATTCCCACGGTCAAACACGCCTTTTTACAGCGGGACGAGGCTCGGCCCCAGTCCAAAACAAAAGGGCGGTCCTTGGGCATTGAGCACGCCAGCTTTGAGGACTTGGAAAAAGCCCTCGCAGGCGTGCGTGGTTACTACGATGATGAAAATAACTTTGACATCACCAAGTCAGATCTGATGCGCCTAGGCTTGCTTATGGGCGGAGACAGTCGCAAGCGGAGGGAGTATCTGGGAGAAAAGTTCCGCATCGGCTATTGCAACGGCAAGCAACTGCTCAAACGCTTAGAGCTGTTTGGGATAAGTCTGGCGGAAGTTGAGGAGGCTATGGAGACTTTCGTTGAAGGGAGTAAGAAATGAAGCGGTTGAAAAAAGAGCGGGGTCAACATCGTAAGCTTCAGAATCTATTGAAAGCTATGAGTTATATTTCTTGGTCGATGTGCTCGGAAGATGCTCTATACGATCATTTCCATGTGCCAAGTAGCCCATTCATACAATCAACGAAAACTAGACCAGCAATCAAAAGACAGTTTTGTCAGGGGTGGGAGATTTTGACAGAGCGGTTTATAGCTGGCAAACCGGAAGAGCTCCGCTTTTGTAAGGTCGTATCAATTTTGTGCCTACCAGAGTTGTGGAGTTCGCAGTTGATTGTGTTTTATGACCAAGATTACTATGAACGATTTTTTAAGAATCCAAGATGGCATCGAAATCTGGATCAGTCTATTCTTATAAATACAAGAAATCGGTGGCTGACATCGGTAGATAAATGCATCGTTGCAGATGAATTGCAGGCTGATGATGGAACGTTCCTCCAAGGAGAAGCAATTTTTTTAGGAGAGTTTCCTAGTTGGATAGGTGAAAGGTATAACGAATAAATTATTGAAGTGAGCTAGTATGAGCAGGACAGAACACGTCATCCTAACCAATATGTGCATGATTATAGACGGTCAGCAGGTATTGGTCCAGGATAGGAAGTCAGAGAAATGGCCTGGAATTACATTCCCTGGTGGCCATGTCGAACCAAATGAGTCAATTATTTCCTCCGTCATTCGCGAAATCAAGGAAGAAACGGGCTTGACGGTATCCAATCTCGAGCTTTGTGGCATTCAAAACTGGACGGACCCTACTGACCACTATCGCTATCTGGTATTTTGCTACAAAACCAGCCATTTTTCAGGCTCTATTCAATCTTCAGATGAGGGCGAGGTCTTCTGGATTGACCGTGAGGATTTGAAGAATGTTCCGTTGGCAGATGGTTTTGAATCTATGTTGGAAATCTTTGAACAGCCACAGCTGACGGAGAATTATTACTGGTTTGAAGACGGCGAGTGGAAGATTGATAACAAGTAGGATGTAGAAGCAAACTGCCGATAGACTTGACAATTTTACTTAAAAATCCTAGAATATAAATAGAAAGGTCCTCAAGTTTTCACTTGAGGACCAATAGGACCGTTTTAAAGACGGGACGGATTTGCAGATAACAGAAAAACCGCTACTTACAGACCGGTCAAAGTTGGAAGTGCGGTTTTACTGTTTATTTTTTTCGTTGAAATGTTAAAATAGCCAGTAAAAGAATGCCAAAGTTTATCATTAGCTCAATCGCTTCGTAAACTGACATCGACGGTCACCTTTCTAAGGAGTTGTGCCATGGCCTCACCTCCTGAATCAGATTTCCGTCCCGCCTTCGGAACTTCCCTACACTAGATTAATTCGGAAAACAACAAGCATTTTGTTCCGCCTTTTTAAAATAAAAGGCAAAAAAATGAGAAACACACATAAGAATCGCTAAAGAGTTGTACAATAACTTTGACAACTCTTTTTTTCTATGCTATAGTAAGTCTAGAAATGATGAGAGGTATTGCTTATGGAAGCTATTGTGTATTCCCATTTTCGAAATCACTTAAAGGACTATATGAAAAAGGTCAATGACGAGTTTGAACCTTTGGTCGTGGTTAATAAAAATCCAGAGGAAGATATTGTTGTACTCTCAAAGAGCGAGTGGGATAGTTTACAAGAAACCCTCGCTGTTGCTCGGAACGCCTACTTATCTCAGAAAGTCTTGCGTGGTATGGCTCAAGTCAAAGCAGGACAAACCCAAGAACGAAACCTGATAGAGGCAGACTAGCATGGGAATCCATTTTACAGACGACGCCTGGAAAGACTATCTTTATTGGCAAGGTCAGGATAAGAAAACACTGAAGCGAATCAATAAAATTATCAAGGATATGCAGCGACATCCTTTTGAAGGCATTGCCAAACCAGAACCTTTGAAGTATGATTATCAAGGTGCCTGGTCGAGAAGGATTGATGCGGAGAATCGGTTGATTTATATGGTGGAGGCTGATCGGTTGTATATCTTGTCACTAAAGGATCATTATGGGTAAGGGGGATTAACAAATGAAAAAAGTTGCTCTTTTGCGTGGTGTTACCCCTGTTGGCAAGAATAAAATTCCCAAGATGTCCTATCTGGCGGAAATTTTGACGGAAGCTGGTTTAACTTCTGTTCAAACCTATATTCAAAGTGGAAATGTTGTTTGTGAACCAGATTTGTCAGATGAAAAACTCAGCCAGCTTATCCATCAAACCATTAAAGAAAACATTGGTGCAGATTTGGCTGCTATCATTAAAAATCAGTCAGAGTTAACACAAGCAGTTGCTGAAAATCCTTTTGGTGAGGGTTATGATCCTTCTCGTGTCCATTTGGTCTTTACCAATGATGAGATAACTGGTGAAAAATTAAACAAATTATTGCACCAAGACTTTGGTGATGAGGAGTTACGTCTGGGAAGTCAATGTCTATACATGTATCTTCCTAGAGATGCTCGAAAGAAGAAACTAAATACCAATTATTTAGAAAAACAGCTGGGCATTACAGCGACGATGAGAAAACTAAGTGTTATTTCACGATTGAGTGAAATGGCGAAATAAAAAAACAAGAAAGAACACACATGAGAATCGCAGACAAAAACGTTACTCGGGCCGTCCTAGAACGCCACGGGTTTACCTTTAAGAAATCCTTCGGTCAGAACTTTTTGACCGATACCAATATTTTACAGAAGATTGTGGACACGGCAGAGATTGACCAGAATGTCAATGTCATCGAGATTGGACCTGGCATCGGGGCCTTGACCGAGTTTTTAGCGGAGAATGCTGCTGAGGTCATGGCCTTTGAGATTGACGACCGCCTGATTCCGATTTTGGCGGACACCTTGGGCCGCTTTGACAATGTGACTGTGGTCAACCAAGACATCTTGAAGAGCGACCTGCAGACCCAGATTCAGAATTTCAAGAATCCTGACCTGCCTATCAAGGTCGTGGCCAACCTGCCTTACTACATCACAACTCCTATCCTCATGCACCTGATTGAGAGCAAGATTCCCTTCAGCGAGTTCGTGGTCATGATGCAGCGAGAGGTGGCCGACCGCATTTCTGCCGAGCCAAACACCAAGGCTTACGGCAGCCTGTCCATTGCGGTCCAGTACTACATGACTGCCAAGGTGGCCTTCATCGTGCCTCGCACCGTCTTTGTGCCCGCACCAAACGTGGACTCCGCCATTCTCAAAATGGTTCGCCGCGAGCAACCCCTGGTAAGCGTCAAGGACGAAGATTTCTTCTTCCGGGTGTCCAAGGCCAGCTTTGTGCACCGCCGCAAGACCCTGTGGAACAATCTGACCAACCATTTCGGCAAGTCCGAAGAGGTCAAGGACAAGCTGACACAGGCACTTGGCATGGCAGAGCTGGAAGCCAGTGTACGTGGGGAAGCCCTTTCTATGGCTGACTTCGCGCGTTTGTCTGACAGCCTCCAGGAAGTTGGTTTATAAGCAACTATTGATTGTAGAGGAATCTGCAATCAATCTTTATTTTACCTAAAACCATTTTCAATCTATCTTGTTCGTTGACAGTGGGGGGAAAGCTTGTTATACTGGGAGTTGATAAATTTTAAGGAATTATTGTCTGCAAATGAGCAGAATAGTAAGAACCCGTATTCACAGTTTGGCACTTCTACTTAAGGATAGTTTTTAAGCTACTCATCGTTAGTTTTTTCAAAGTACAGTCAGTATTCTCTCAATAAAACTGCCTTGATTAGTGAAAAACTATCTCTTATTTATAATCACTTCACTTCTGAGTACAGGTTCTTACAAAAACAAGAGAGGGGTTCCCTCTTTTTTTATGAAGGTATCTTATGTTAAAAAAATTACTGAAAAAGCATCCAGATATTGTTGCAGTAACTGTATTTTTTCTTTTTTCGCTCACCCTTCTATTGCCACAGATTTTGACAAAAGCAGTGGTGACAGGAGATGATATTGTTTTTCATTATAATCGTTTTTATGATACAGCTATGCAAATTAAGTCAGGAGATTTTTCTTATATAATGAGCCTGCATGGCTATCAGCAATCTGGAAGGATTGTCAATGCTCTATATGGTCCATATCTAGCCTATTTGCAAGGAGCCTTGCTGTTGTTGGCTGGAACTTGGTATCGATATCAACTACTGTCTAATCTTCTTTTAGGAGTTTTTAGTGCCACTTCGCTTTATTTTCTAATGCGAGAAGTGAAAGTATGCTATTCTCTATCTGTTGGTTTATCCATGTTTTTCGTGACTACCTACTCTGTTCAATACTGGTGGGTAGCTCAAGGATTTTCAAGTTGGGGAGTGGCCTTATTTCCGCTTTGCTTGATTCCAGCAGTTCGATTCCTAAAAACTGGGAAAGTTCCTATTTTTCTGGTGGCAGGAGCTGTAGGGTTAATGTTGCAGATACACATGCTATCGGCTCTGTTTCTCATCTTAGCCTATGCAATTCTTTTTTCAATTGGTTGGTTAAAATCGCAAGACAAATGGAACGTAATGAAAGATGTACTGTTTTCGGTTGGAATTTTTCTAATTTTAACTGTAAATATCTGGTTACCCTTATTATATGTAAATGCAACAAATGAATTAGCAGCACCATTTATAAACAAAAAGTTTATTCAGTCAACAGTTACCTGGTCTAAGGCTTATTTCTTATACTTTCCATCCTCTCTACCAATCATTTTTGCAACCTCTCTTTATTTTATGCTGAAAAAATGGAAGAAGCAATCGGTGATATTGAGGGGGCTGACATTAACTTTTCTGGTATTTTTTATTTTTTCAACAAATCTTTTTCCGTGGCAACTATTTGCTGGTAAAGGTATTGGATTAGTGGATTTGATCCAATTTCCCTTTAGATTCTTTTTGTATGCTAATGCTTTACTTCTGACGATTGTTGGTCTTCAATTAACAGATTACGAAGTGCGTAAAAAGTTGTTTTTGGGGATGACAATCTTATCTACCATAATTGGTGTTGGTTTTACTTGGGATCAATATAAGCAAGCAGTCAATGACCAGTACAACAAAGCAGAATTCTTACAAGATATGCTTCATACTACTCTATACGGAACAACGGAAGAATTACGTGCATCCTTGCATTCAAAAAATTTAGGTGAGTTTGTTCAACTGGCTCAGAAATCAACTCCCGACTATGTGCCGGTGTTATCTGAAAAAGAAGAGAATGTTCGTGCGGTAAATGAGGCTAAATCTCGTTATGATCGTTACCGTGACCAGATTATTTTACCTAACCAGCAATTTAATAAGCAAGTTTTTGGGGATAGCTTAAAAATAAGTTGGTCAGCAAATCAATCAGAGGAAATCCAAATACCGATTGTTATTTACCGAGATAGTGAATTGACACTGAATGGAAAGAGGTTAGGAAAGACGGATTATTATCTTTCCACTATTGGTGTGCCAACGGTTGCCAGCCAAAAAGGGAAGAATACCCTTATCCTCTCCTATAAGCAACAATGGTGGTTATTGCCAGTTATCTTTATCAGTTTGACTGGCTGGATACTTTGGTCGATTTATTATACCTTTATCTACCGAAAATCAAATATTTCCTAAGAGAGAAATGCTATGAAACAAATCAAACTCAAGGCAACCAAGCAATTTATTCTGGTCATGGTAATGACCGTCTTGCTGGCTATGGGGCGAGCCCTTTTACTGAGCGATGTATCTTTTCCACTCTGGTTTATTCCCCTGCCCTTGATTGCCTATCTTATTTTTACATTTTATGTATTGGTCTTGCTTGATAAATATGAGAAATTTGTAAAGACCAAAACCTTTGCCAAGTATGTCGGCTATTTTCTAGGTTTTCTATATCTTGTCAACCTGGTTTATCGGCTCAATGCCAAGAAGTATCAACCCTGGAATATTTTCCGTAATAATCTCTTTCAGCTTGAACTGCTTTTGATGTTGCTTCTTCCAATCCTGTTGGCATTTTTATGGCGGAAGAAGACAAAAATTCGAGAAAAATTGAGTATTTGGTCAGCTAACTATCTGGAGCCAGATGTCTATCTCTTGTTGACCAGCTTACTTTCTCTCAGTCCACTAGCTATATCTTATTGGAAAGATAGCCATTATGAGAGTTTGGTTGAGAAAGGTTCTTACATAGAGTTTTTCAGCCAGACACCCTTGTTTGCACCTATTCATTTTATAGGGACCTACATTTTTCTTCGCTATCTTCATAAGGCATTTGTAGAGTTTAAGGCAAATCGGACCAATGTCCACAGCATGCTCTTTATCAGTTTGGCACTGGCTATCTTGTCGCATATTGGTTATCAGGCTTCTATGGCTGGGGGAACGGGTTCTTATTTCACACGCCACCTCTTTCCAGGGGCTATTGTCTTCCAGATTGCCTGCCTCTTTTTCCTCAATGTCATCATTAGCCTAGTTATCAACCGTCAAATCTTATCTGTTGCCGTGATTGCTAGTCTAAACGTCATTGTGGTTACGGCCAATTTTCTCAAATTCCGCTACCGTTCGGAGCCAATGACGCCCAATGACTTCAAATGGATTGGCAATATGGGGATGATTCTCAGCTTCATCAGTCTACGTGTTATTTTGGTATCGCTCGTCTTTATAGTCCTCCTTGTGTTTATCTACCGACGTATTCACAAGAAGTATTTTCGAGGGCAGATTGTCGCTACTGTCTGGAAACGACTGGCAGGAATTTCAGTCATCGTATCCCTAATTTTGGGAATGAGCTGGGCGATTCGCAATGAAAAAGATCATAAGATTGTTGGTTGGATTCCTATTCTTTCTCAGGTTAATAACTGGCGTAACGTGGACTGGAAGGGATATGCTTTTGTGGCTCGCTATCGCACTCTTTCATTCCTCTGGTTGCAGCAACTCAGCAAGACTAGTATGGAAATGCCTGAAAATTACTCTGAGAAGACCATGAAGGCCATTGTGAAGAAATACACCGCCTTGGCTGAGGAAATCAATGCAGAACGGATAGGTCAATTGACTCACCAGACGGTAATCTACATTCTTAGTGAGAGTTTGGCTGACCCGCGTCGGATTCCAGGCGTGACCCTTAGTCAAAATGTCCTTCCAAATATTGAGTACATCATGAACCAGACTACCAGTGGCTTGATGAAAAGTGACCACTATGGTGGTGGTACGGCTAATATCGAGTTTCAGGTCTACAGTGGTCTGCCCTTCTACAATTACAGCTCATCCATTTCTTCAGTCTATCTGGATGTGGCGCCTAATATGAAGAAGTTGCCAAGTATCAGTGACCTTTATCCAGCAGATAATCGTATCGCCATCCATCCTTACTACGATACCAGTTACAACCGAAATTCTATCTATAAGCAGCTGGGGATTGAGCAATTTTACACTCTCAATAGTGCCAAGTATCCTCTTGTTGTGACGGCTGAGGACTATCAGGGGAATTTTGTCAGTGACAAGAAGACCTATGACTTGATTTTGGATCAGGTACGTTTTGCCGATACCAGCTTTGTGTCGGCTATTACCATGCAGAACCATGTTCAGTGGAATTCTCTAGAGCCTGCTGGTATAACAGCTTCGGGTGAGGGCTTCACGGCTGAGGAAAATGAAAACTTGACCAGCTATGTTCGCCTCCTATCCTTTACGGATCAGGCAACAAGGGATTTTCTAGACCAGCTTAAGACCTTGGATAAGAAAGTGACAGTTGTTTTTTACGGTGACCACCTACCAGGTTTGTATCCAGAGTCTGCTTTCGTGACGGATCCAAGTGCGCAGTACAAGACAGATTATTTCGTGTGGAGTAATTTTGAAACAGAAGACTACCATTATGATTTGGTCAATTCTAGCGACATGAATGCTCTTATGCTGGAGACGACCAATAACAAGGTTAGTCCTTACTATGCCCTCCTGACAGAAGTGCTTCATAAGGACCGAGTAGGACAGGATGAGCGGGATGCGAAAGTTGCAGAAGAACTCAAACTGGTCCAATATGACCTATCGACAGGAAAAGGCTACCTTTTGAAATACAAAGATTTTTTCAAAGTGGCGACTGAAACGACAGAATAAAAATAGACCAAGTCAGATAGCTGGCTTGGTTTTCTTTATGTGAAAAAGCACACAAATATGGGAAGGGGTGGTATAATAATTATGTTTATACTCAATAAAAATCAAAAATAGCAAGTCTAAGCTACTTATAACATGTGAAACCTTAATTTATAAGTTTGAGTTGAGGATTGTGGATTTCAAGTAGCTGTTTTCTTCTAAAAAAATAACAAAATCGAAACGCTCCATATCCACTTGGAGCGGTAGGTGGCTATTTTTGATTTTAAATGAGTATTACAAATGATTTTTTATTGCTTTACTTAGAAATCTATGAAACGGTGGCGGGGAAATGAAAAAGAGGAATTTTTGGCTAACCTTATCTTGTATTTTTGCAGTAGCCCTGCTCAATGTTGGCTTTCTGTACCAATATCGCTATATTATTGACGCTATTGCGGCCGGAAATAGACAGGCCTTTGTGTCTTATTTTGTGCTGATGGGGCTAACTGTCCTTGTCATGCTGGTCTTTGAATACATTCGTCAGATTGCCAATGTCAGCTATCTCAATCAAGTAGGTTTCCAATTGCAGGCGACCTTTATTGGGAAAATTTTTAATTTACCTTTTAGGCAGTTTGTTGAGCAGGGGGCGGGAGCCTATATTTCCCAGCTCAATAATGATTTGGAGACGGTGAAAGAAGACTATTACGACGCTTTCTTTACGATTTTTCAAGGTGCTTGTACCTTTGGCATTGCCAGTTTGGCCCTTCTTAGCTTGGATGGTCTGACTGCTATTTTCTTGATTCTGATCTCATTCTTGCCAGTTGTGATTCCCTATTTGTTTAAAAAGCGGAGAAGGCTCAATCAGGAGGCGGTTTCGGACAGTCAGCAGGTCTATAATACAAGGGTTTCAGATGTCTTTCTAGGTTATTTGCAAGTGAAAAATAGCTGCCAAAGACAGCAGGTTTTAGATGGACTGAACGATCGCTATCAAGCAGTCAATGATACGGTCAATCAGGCCAATCGAACGACAGTAACCATGCGGCTCTTAGTCGGTTTCGTCTTTTATCTGACCACTCTTTCGATTATCTTTATCGGTGGTTTTCAGGTCTTCTCTGGCGCCTTGACCATCGGTGGCTTGACAGCTATTCTGACCATTTCAGAGCAGTTGGTGGATCCCATTAACAGCATTGCTGCAGCTTTTTTGGACAGGCATGCCGTTAAGGAATTGAAGCAAGAGTTTGAGCTATCTACTTTGGGTCAAGAAACGAAGGGGGAGGAACTAGCTTCAGCTTTCCAGAGCATGCAACTGGTCAAGGCTAGTTATGCTATCGGTGAGAAGCAGGTCTTTGAAGACCTGACCGTAACGTTTGAACGTGGCAAGAAGTATTTAATTCTTGGGGAAAGTGGTTCTGGCAAATCTTCCTTGGCTCTTATTTTGACCAAGAATAGTCAACTGCAGGTAGGGGATATTTACTTTGATAAAATCTCTCTTTCAGACTTGTCCTACCAAGCCATTCAAGATAAAATTGCCTATCTGCCACAAGAGGGATCCCTTTTCCATGATACGGTTCTCTACAACTTGACCATGGGACGGGAGGTTTCAGAAGATAAGATGATGTCCCTCATTAAGACCATGAATCTTGATAGTCGTTTTCCAAGTTATGCTTCTTTGAGCGAGGAAATCAGTGATGATAGCGGACTGTCTGGCGGACAAAAGCAACGCTTGCTCTTGATTCGTGCCTTGCTGCAAGATAAGGACATCTTGTTGCTGGATGAAAGTCTGTCTGCCTTGGATCAGGAAACCTATACAGTAATTGAAGCCTACCTTACCTCACTAGCAGATAAGACGCTCATTCATATTTCCCACCGTGTGTCCGATGATGTCCTTTCTCGTTATGATGGGGTGGTACGGATTGGGGAGAGCAATTAATTTTTGTCAGATTGTTTCTATCTAGGAGGAGTTATGAAAAAAATCATCTATCAACTGCGGTTTGTTATTGCCATTCAGTTGGTTTTCCATATCTTATATAGTTTGACTAATGTTGTTTTGCCGGAGTTAAATAAGTATCTTTTTGACCATATTTTTCAGATGGGCTGGACAGGGCTTGTATGGCTCTTGTTAGCCTATGCCTTAACCATTATTGCTAATTCAGTCTTTCAGTATATTTCCCAGGTTTATGAGTGGAAGGTGTCTCAGGGCTTCTATGTCACTGCTAAAAAAGGCCTGGCAAACAGCTTGTTATCACAGTCTTTATCCAAATTTTCAGAGAAGAATGTCTCCGCCTATATGTCCATTTTTGATAACGATTTGGAAACCATTGAGGAGAGTTATCTAAGCCCTCTCATGGACATTATCCGCTCTAGTTTGAGCATGCTCATCTATGCGGTTTCCCTCTTTCTCTTTGTTCATCCGCTGGTTGCGGTTGGGATTATTCTATCGTCTGCCTTGGCGGTTTTCATTCCCAAGTGGATTTCTGGTCCTCTTTCTCAGCGGCAGCGGGCATTTTTACAGAGTTTGGAAAGTTATTTTCAGGTGGTAACTGACCTCTTTTCTGCTAAGAACCGTGTTAATAGTGAAACCTTCGGCTCCATCAGCCGTGTCCACCATCGGTCAGTAGAAGAAAGTGAACAGGCTCGTTTTCGCTTTGGGCAATTCAAGACCCTGGCCAATGTTGTCAATGGATTTTCCATGTTTTTGGTGCAATTAACAGCTTTTGGCTTGGTCGGCTACCTCTTGCTGCAAAAGGAGTTGACCATCGGTGCTGCCATTGCGACTTTTAGCTATGTTGAAAATTTCATCTATCCCATGAAATACATCCTCTTGGATGTCAATTATATCCATTCGACCAAGGAAACGGTTGCCAATTTAGAAGGTTATCTTGTTGGTCAGGTCTTGTCTGAGCAAGTGCCAAGCTATCCCAATGTGACAGCCTTGGAAGTCAGGGATGTGGCCTATCATGTGGGAGAATTAGCGGTCACCGATTTTTCCTATCGGTTTGACAAGGGGAAAAAGTATGCCATCATTGGTCCGTCAGCCAGCGGAAAATCCACTTTTCTACGAGTGTTGGCAGGAGAACTGGCTCTGGACAAGGGAAGTGTCTCCTATCTGGAACATGATGTTTTGCATGAAATGGAAGCAGCTACCGCCTTCTATCTCAGCCAGTTTGAGCATCTTTACCATACCGATTTTGAAAACAATGTGTCTGTTTTTGGAACCTATGATAAGGGGGAAGAAGAAATGCTTGGCTTGTTAAGGAGATTACCAACGAGTTTGCAGGACACCTTGTGTACAACAACAGACCCCAGTCTCTTGAGTGGTGGCGAGAAAAATGTCCTGTGTCTGCTCCGTGCCCTGATGAGTGGCAAGAACATCTTGCTCTTGGATGAACCGACCGCCCATTTAGATCCTGCCCTGACCAAGCAGGTTTTGACCAACCTCTTGCAGCTGGAGGACAAACTCATCATTACTATCTTGCACCAATCGGACCCTGCCATCCTAGACATGTTTGATGTGGTTTTGGAAATGCGGGATGGGAAATTGAGTGAGAAGATATAAAAATGCCCCCAAGCCAATAATTCTGACTTGGGGTTATTTAGCAAATATCTTGACCAACTTCTGAAAAAGGGGTAAACTGTATGTACAAAATGTCTATACAAAGGAGTTGAGAATAATGGGAGCAACACAACAGGTAAACTTTAGGGCAGATTCATTTTATTATAAGCAGACAAAGGAGCTATTAGCAGGAGAAAGCATGACAGTTTCAGATGTGCTGAATGCGACCTTGAGAAAAATTGCGACAGGTACTATTGATGCCCAAGAATTTGTTACAAAAGACAGTAGGGAGGATAGCAACAAGATTGCTTTTGAAGAGTTAAAGAAAGAAATCTTGTTAGGGCATCAGGATATTCTAGCAGGTAAGACAAGTTCTCTCGTGGCTGTCAGAAAGGAATTTGGTCTTGACTGATAAGAAAAAATATGAGCTTGTTATTTCTGATAGAGCCAAGCAGGATTTGCAGGCTATATATGATTACATTCTGATCAATTTTTACAGCCAACAAGCAGCGGATAGCAAAATTGATTTGATATTGACGGCTTTGGAAATGTTAGAGCTATTCCCTGAAGCCTGTCCCTTGGTATCTAGCAGAGGATTTGGCAACCTAACTGCCGATGGAAAGTCCTACCGTTATATGCCGATAGAACATTATCTCGTTTTTTATTTCATAGAGGGCTATCAGGTTTTTGTAGCCCGTATCTTGCATTCAAAGCAAAACTGGATAACATTACTTAAATGATTTGAAGCTAAATAACTAGCATAAAGGATAACCCCAAGCCAATAATTCTGACTTGGGGTTATCCTTTATAAATAATGCGGAGGAAGGGATTTGAACCCTCACACCCGATGGGCACATGCGCCTGAAGCATGCGTGTCTGCCGTTCCACCACCTCCGCTTGCTTTTTATTATACTATTTTTACATTGAAATGACTAGAGTAAAGTGTAAAATATCAGAGTCTGGGTAAAAGACCATCCCACTTCATAAGGTTAGTGTCAACATCTCAGCGCAGTGGTTGATTGATCCAACAATCAGATTGATTGTTGGAGGTTGGAGATAAGATTTGCAAAGCAAATCTCAGCAGTTCGTGTTTTACACTCCAAATCTAACCATTACGACTGTTGCGAACAAAGTTCGCCTTATCTCCAACCTCAAACTGTCTCCCAGACAGTTTGAGCTGTGCGAGGGTGGGACTGAAACAGTCTGGGAATAGACTGTTTCAGCTCAACAACTTGAAACGTGAAATGGGTGACACGCTCTTTTATTAAGGTTCGAGTTCTTTCCTGCTCCTTTTTTCCTAGGAAATTTGGTATAATAGGAACAAGTACACACAAAGGAGTCTTCATTGCAAGGAAGAATTATTAAGACCTTGGCTGGTTTTTACTATGTCGAGGCGAATGGACAGATTTATCAAACCAGAGCCAGAGGAAATTTTCGTAAGAAAGGCCAAACGCCCTACGTGGGTGATTTTGTGGACTTTTCTGCGGAGGAAAATTCAGAAGGCTACATTTTAAAGATTCATGAGCGAAAAAATAGCTTGGTTCGACCTCCTATCGTCAATATTGATCAGGCGGTGGTTATCATGTCGGCCAAGGAACCCGATTTTAATGCCAATCTACTAGATCGTTTCCTAGTGCTTTTAGAACAAAAGGACATGGATCCCATTATTTATATCTCTAAGATGGACTTGGTAGAAGATCGGACGGAAATTGATGCCTTCAAGGCTATCTATGAGAAAATTGGCTATCCATTTGTCTATAGTTTGGAGGAATTGACGCCATTATTGCAGGATAAGGTGACGGTCTTTATGGGGCAGACAGGGGTTGGCAAATCGACTCTCCTCAATCGCATTGCACCAGAATTAGCCTTGGAAACAGGGGCTATTTCAGATAGTCTGGGGCGTGGTCGTCATACCACTCGTGCGGTCAGCTTCTACAATGTCTTCGGTGGGAAAATTGCGGATACGCCAGGTTTTTCATCCCTAGACTATGAAGTCAAGGAGGCGGAGGCTCTGACAGATTGTTTCCCAGAGATTGCGGAAAGCAGTCAGAACTGCAAATTTAGGACCTGTACCCACACCCATGAGCCGGATTGTGCGGTCAAGGAAGCTGTTGCCAGCTCTGCCATTTCCCAAAGTCGCTTTGACAATTATCTCCAATTCCTCAGCGAAATCCAAAATCAGCGTGAAACCTATACCAAGGTAAGTAAGAAATTCAAATAGAAAGTTGGTTCTCTATGTCACATTATAAGATTGCACCGTCTATTTTGGCGGCAGATTATGCAAATTTTGAAAAAGAGCTCAAGCGTCTAGAAAAGACAGGTGTGGAGTATGTGCACATTGATGTCATGGACGGTCATTTTGTGCCAAATATCAGCTTTGGGGCGGATGTGGTTGCGGCTATGCGTCCTCATAGCAAGCTGGTTTTTGATTGCCATCTCATGGTGTCCAATCCTGAAAATCATATTGAGACCTTTGCACGTGCGGGTGCAGATATTTTAACCATTCATGCAGAAGCAACGGTTCACCTGCATGGGACCTTGCAGAAAATCCGTGCCGCTGGTATGAAGGTGGGTGTGGTCATCAATCCAGGTACACCCCTTGTGACCATTGAGCCTGTGCTCAACTTGGTGGATCAGGTGCTTCTCATGACGGTCAACCCAGGTTTTGGTGGACAAGCCTACATTCCAGAAGTGGCTGAGAAGATTGAGGCTTTGGTCAAACTCCGTGAAGCCAAGGGCTTGAACTTTGACATCGAAGTGGACGGCGGGATTGACGACAAGACCATTCATTCAGCCAAAAATGCGGGTGCCAATGTCTTTGTGGCTGGTTCCTATCTCTTCAAAGGAGACTTGGATGCCAACGTTGCCAAATTGAGAGCGGCCCTCCATGATTAAGATTGCTCTAATAGCAGGCGGTTCCTTTGACTGCCTTCCTGAGCCTGCCGACCTCTATGTGGGGGTAGATGCAGGCTCTCTTCGTCTTCTGGACCATTCCCTGCCTCTTGACTGGGCCATCGGTGATTTTGACTCGGTGACACCTGAAGAGTTGGGGCGGATAAAGGATCAAGCAGAGTGTTTTTTGCAAGCTCCTGCTGAAAAAGATGATACAGATTTGGAGCTGGCTTTAAAGGAAATCTTCAAGGTATATCCGCAGGCCCAGGTTCGCATATACGGTGCCTTGGGTGGCCGCATGGATCACATGATGACCAATCTCTTTCTGGCTGCAGAGCCGGACTTGGCAATTTATATGGAGCAGATTGAATTGGTGGACAGTCAGAACATCGTCCGTTTTCGACCTGCAGGTCAGCACCGTTTGTCACCGATTGCTGGTATGAAGTACATTTCCTTTATGCCGTCGGACCAGAGCCGCCTGACCATTCGTCATGCCAAGTACCCGCTGGATGCCAGCAATTATTTTTTCAAAAAATGCTATTCCTCTAACGAATTTATAGATAGAGACATAGACATTCAACTGGATAAGGGCTACGTGGTCCTTATCTACAGTAAGGATAAGAATTAGATGGATATTGTATTACTTATTTTGCTGATACTGGTCTTGCTCGCCTTGGTTTTTCTTTATGGAAAATGGCAGAGCTTGGCCCTGCTTTTGCAAGATCAAGCCGAGGACACAGCAGACAACTTGTCTGATCAGCTCAGCTATCAACTAGAAAATGCAACTCTTAAACAGCAGCAGGCCATTCATCAGGAAGTGGAAAGACTCCGCACGGAGCTTTATCAACAGCTAACCGACATCCGTCAAGAGCTGAATAAGAGCCACTTGGAAACGCGAGATACCACCGACCGCCGTTTGCAGGCCATTCAGGAGTCCAATGAAAAACGCCTGGAAGAAATGCGGCAGACGGTCGAGGAAAAGCTGGAGAAAACCCTGCAAACCCGCCTACAGGCTTCCTTTGAAACGGTGTCCAAGCAATTGGAATCGGTCAATCGTGGTCTGGGTGAAATGCAGACGGTGGCGCGTGATGTGGGCAGTCTTAACAAGGTGCTGTCTGGCACCAAAACCCGTGGTATCATGGGTGAATTGCAGCTGGGACAGATTATCGAGGATATTTTGACACCTAGCCAATATGAACGAGAGTTTGCCACGGTTTCAGGCTCTAGTGAGCGCGTGGAGTATGCGGTCAAGCTACCAGGACGGACGGAAGGTGATTATATCTACTTGCCAATCGATTCTAAGTTTCCGCTGGCGGATTACTACCGCTTGGAAGATGCCTACGAAAGTGGGGACAAGGACCAGATTGACCTCCATCGGAAAAATCTCTTGGCTGCTATCAAACGCTTTGCCAAGGACATTCAGAGCAAATACCTCAATCCGCCTGAAACGACTAACTTTGGTGTGTTGTTCTTGCCAACCGAAGGGCTTTATTCAGAGGTGGTCCGCAATCCCATTTTCTTTGATGACCTACGCCGTCAGGAAAATATCGTGGTAGCAGGACCGACCACACTTTCTGCCCTGCTCAATTCCCTCTCCGTCGGCTTTAAGACCCTCAACATTCAACGGTCAGCCGATGATATTTCCAAGGTCTTGGGCAATGTCAAGCTGGAATTTGGCAAGTTTTCTGACCTCTTGGTCAAGGCCCAAAAGCAACTCAATCAGGCCAGCAGCAATATTGACAAACTCCTAACGACTCGCACCAACGCTATCGAACGTAGTCTTCGCACCATTGACCTGTACGAAGATGACCAAACCAAGGGACTGCTTGGCTTGTCCCCATTAGATGAGGAAGATAATGAAAATTAACCAAATGAAAAAAGATGAATTCTTCGAAGGATTCTATCTCATCAAGACCGCAGATGTCCGTCAAACACGAGCTGGAAAAGACTACCTAGCTCTGACCTTCCAGGATGATACTGGTGAGATTGAAGGCAAGGTCTGGGACGCCCAGCCAGGGAAAATCAAGGATTTTACTTCTGGGACAGTTGTTCATATGCAGGGACGCCGTGAAGTTTACAATAATACACCCCAAGTCAATCAATTGGTTCTCCGTTTGCCAAAAGCTGGCGAACCAAACAACCCTGCGGATTTCAAGGAAAAGCCACCTGTGGATGTCAAGGATACCAAGGACTATTTGAGCCAGATGATTTTCCGCATCGAAAATGCCACATGGCAGCGGATTGTTCGTGCTCTTTACAGCAAGTACGACAAGGAATTTTATTCCTACCCAGCTGCCAAGACTAATCACCACGCCTTCTATTCAGGCTTGTCCTTCCATACGGCGACCATGGTCCGCTTGGCAGATAAAATTGGTGACATCTATCCCCAGCTCAACAAGAGTTTGCTCTTTGCAGGAATCATGCTGCATGACCTAGCCAAGGTGATTGAACTGACAGGACCTGATAACACAGGCTACACTGTCCGTGGCAATCTGATTGGGCACATTTCCTTGATTGATGAAGAGATTACCAAGGTTTTGGTGGAATTGGGCATCGATGACAGTCTGGAGGAAGTGACTGTTCTGCGCCACGTTATCCTCAGCCACCACGGTCTCTTGGAGTATGGTAGCCCAGTCCGTCCGCAGATTATGGAGGCGGAAATCCTCCACATGATTGACAACATCGATGCGGAAATGATGATGATGCTATCGGCCTTGGACAAGGTCGGTCCAGGCGAGATGACCAACCGCATCTTTGCCATGGATAACCGAGCCTTCTATAAGCCCAACATCGACTGATGGCAGTTAGGATAGTGTCTCGACAGCCCCTCACTAAAGGCTGGTCCACGGACCAAAAGTACAAGGTCCAGCTAGAAGATGGTCGCTTTGGTCTGTTGAGAATAGCAGAGCGCCCAGCCTATGAGGCTAAGCGATTAGAGTTTCAGTTAGTTGAAAACCTGTTTGGTCTAGGTTTGCCTGTGGCAGAGCCACTAAGTTTTTGGGCGGATGACTTGTCAGTCTACACCCTCTATGAATGGGTGGAAGGTCAGGATATGAATGAAGTGGCTTCCGATCTGCCTGATTCTGTCTTGTATGAATTGGGCTGTCAGGCTGGGAAGTTTTTGAGAACCTTGCATGCCCTACCGATTGATCAAGGTCAACGGGACTGGAACAGTTTTTATCAGGCTAAGATTGACAGTAAAATCAAGGCCTACCAAGCAGCTAGTCATTCCTATCCAAATGGTCAAGCTATGATAGACTTTGTCCAGACCAATCGTCACTTGCTTGAAGGGAGACAGATTGCCTACCATCATGGAGATTTTCATACAGGGAATTTTCTACTGGGAAGAGATGGAAAACTAAAAATCTTAGACTTTGATCGCTACGACATAGGAGACCCCTGGGAAGAATTCAACCGTTTGATTTTCACGGCAGATTTGTCTCCAGCCTTTGCGCGTGGTCAGGTAGATGCCTATTTTGACGGAGCTATTCCAGAGGAATTTTGGAGACTCATGGCTCTTTATGTAACAGTAAACAGTCTAGGCGCTCTTTCTTGGGCGGAACGAGTAGATCCCGAACAAATTCCACTGATGGTCAAGCAATCAGCTGCCAGTTCGGAATGGTACGAAGGTTTTTATTTACATATTCCCAAATGGTACAGGTGGCTAGAAAACAAAATACGAAAAAGACGGACTTTTTAAGAAAAAAAGTTCGCTTTTTGTCGTTTCTTATGATATAATAGAAAAAAGCGAAAGAGGATGAATGTATGAAATTAAGAAGAAGTGAACGAATGGTTGTCATCTCCAACTATCTCATCAACCACCCTTATGAATTAACTAGTTTGAATACCTTTGCTGAAAAGTATGAGTCTGCCAAGTCTTCGATTTCAGAGGATATTGCCATCATTAAAAAGGCTTTTGAGGAAAGCTCTATCGGGCATATTGAAACCATTACTGGTGCCAGTGGAGGAGTTGTTTTTACTCCATCAATCTCTAAGGCAGAGTCTGTCGAAATTGCACAGGCCCTTCGTGATCAGATGGCTGAAAGTAATCGTATCTTGCCAGGCGGTTATATCTATTCATCTGACTTGCTGTCTACACCGCATATTTTGAAAAATGTCGGTCGTATCATTGCAGATGCTTTCAAAGATGAAAAGATTGATGCGGTCATGACAGTTGCGACTAAGGGTGTCCCTTTGGCCAATGCTGTTGCCAATGTCCTTAATGTACCGTTTGTTATTGTGCGTCGTGATTTGAAAATCACAGAAGGTTCAACCGTTTCTGTCAACTATGTGTCAGGATCTAGCGACCGTATCGAAAAGATGTTTCTGTCCAAGCGTAGTTTGAAGGCAGGAAGCCGTGTCTTAATCGTCGATGACTTCTTGAAAAATGGTGGCACCATCAATGGTATGATTAGCCTCTTGTCTGAGTTTGACTCAACCTTGGTAGGCGTGGCTGTCTTTGCGGAAAACCAAAAAGGGGACCGTAGCGTAGCTAACTACAAGTCTTTGCTCGCTGTGACCGACATCAATGTCAAGGAAAACCGAGTTGATGTAGAGTTGGGAAATATTTTTGAATAACATTTACCAACCTACACTTAAAGAGACGTAAGGTGGTCCCTATTTAGATTATTCGTGCATAAAGAAAAAGCTGAATTTTCAGCTCAGATTGGAGGAAGGTTTGTTTCGGACATCTTCCTTCAATCTTTTTTTGCTCTGTAGTCAAAATAGTATAAAATTTTTACAATTATGTTTTGACCCGGCTAAATGATTACTTTTCTATAAATAAAGTTGCATATATGGTTGTATTTTTGGCTTTTTTATTATATAATGGATTAGTAATTATAAGACAAAAGGAGAAAGATATGTCACGTATTAAATTAACCCCAGATGAGCTCCGTACTTCTGCGATTCGCTATACAGAAGGTTCAGATAACATTGATGCTATTTTATCATCTTTGTCAAATGAGCAATCTGTTATTCGTGAAAACTGGGAAGGTACAGCTTTTGACAGTTTTGATGCTCAATTTGAAGCGCTTAAGCCAAAAATTGTTGAATTTTCTGAGTTGCTTCGAGATATCAATGCCCAATTGAATAAAGTTGCTGACATTATCGAGCAAACAGATGCAGACATTGCAGCGCAAATCAATGGCTAAGGGTTGACGAAGTTCAAATGCTAGGAAGGCGCCAGCCTTCCTATTTTTTATCGAAATGAAGGAGATATGAAAAATGGATAAACAGCGCATTTTGAAGTATGGGAGAAATGCTTTGCTGGTCTTACTTTTGCTTCTATCTATCATTGGATTAAATATTGCCGTTCAGAACAACACGAGTATTTCCAAGAAAGAGCAAGAAGCAGGGCGACAAAATATTAAGCTGGATGTTGCCTTAGTCAATGAAGATAATACTGTAACCCTAAATGGTACGGAATATAATCTTGGCGCTAGTTATGCAAAAAATATCGAAAAAAATACTGCCCATAACTGGTCAACTGTCAGTCGTGGTACGGCTGACAAGGGGTTAAAAGAAGGGCTTTACCAATTGGTTGTGACCATCCCAAGCGATTTTTCAACAAAAATCTTGGATATCAACAATACCAATGTTGATAAAGCGACAATCACATATAAGATTAATGCAAATGGTAATTTGCAGGTAGAGAATGAAGCTGTTAAGGTGGCAAAAGGGATTATTGCAGACCTACAGAGTCAGCTGATTGATATGTATATGGCCAGCATTCTCGGGAATCTTTATCAGGCTCAACGAAATGTTCAGACCTTGTCAGATACAAAGGTGAGCAATATTGCTGTTTTTAGGAACAATCTCTATCAAACAGCTGTTGATTTTAAGACACTTTTTCCGAATTTGACTTCGACGGCTGATTCAACATTGGCAGCTAATAATCTTTTGAAAGAAGCGCTTTCTGGCAATGTGACGGCATATGATAGCCTAAATACTGCTCAGACGGGACTAAAAGATAATTTAGCTACCTTGATTGAACAACGAAATCAGGGAAAACTATCACAGGAAGAATTTTCAGCTTCGCTTTTAGCAATGAATAGCTCTGTACTCAGTGCTGAAACGGATCAGTTGTTTGCAACGATTAAAACGACCCAAGAGGTGCTCTCGGGGCAGTTGGGGGCAGCAGCGATAGACGAGACGGGTGAAGCTAGTGGCTATGTTGGTTTGGTTGAAAAATTGGATCAAGCCATTGCCGATTTACAGGTAGCAATTGAAGCTGAGAGTACGAAATTAGCAGAGCATGAGGCTGCGATTTCTGACTTTGCTGAAACACATTTAACCACTTACTATGGTGATAGTCTGAAAACAATCCACATTGGAGCGGTTTTGGGTAAGAGTACAGAGTTGCCGGTTTCTCTAGCATCCTATCAAACGAGCTTAGACCAGTTGATTTTGAATCAATTGGCAGGTTTACCAAGCTTGACTCCTGCAGATCTGACTGCTGATTTAAACAAATTGGATCCAAAGGCAGCGAGTCAGATTCAATTTGACGCAGCATTTGCGCAAGTGCATTTTGGTGAACACTTTGTAGCTTCTAATGATTTGAAAGAATTACAGGCTCTTGCTAAAGAGTTAGAACCGCATCTTCAAGCTGCTGCTGATTTTAAAATTCCTACTCCAACAACTCGTGCTACTCTTTCCTTAGAAATTCCTAGCGGGTTTGATTTGGTATCTTGGGAATTGAATGGCAACAGCTACACCAATCCTAGTGAAGTTGTTGCCTTGCAAAAGGATAATACAGTAACCGTCACTCTCCAATATGAAAAGAGTCAGACGACCACGGTTTCAACAACGGTAGTAACGGATTCAACTTCAACTTCGTCAACGACGGGTTCGAGCTCATCGGAAGAGAATACTGCATCGACTACGTCACCGTCCACTGGTACACCTGTCACGACAACTGAGATGGCGAAGGGGAGTGTCAAAGTAAGTGTTAATAATCTGGAAGTCACAACAGCAGGATTTGATTGGGAAAACTTCTTAAAAGAACAGGAAGCTTATCGTAAAGCAGAGGTTGCCTATGCTGCAAAAGTTAGTGAAATCATTTCCAAGTATAATCAAGCTAATCGTTTATTAGAACAATATTATCCTGTTAATACTGTAACTGGTGAACGTAGCAGTTTGACGGATAGTTTCTTCAACCAAGACGCGAAATCCCTGTTGACCTCTTTAGTCACGAGTTCCATTACAGCTAATTTACAATCCTATTCTGAAGCGCGTGCACAAGATCAAGCTTTGAAGGAAAGATTGGCTGAGTTAGAAGGACGCAAACAAGAATTAAAAGATCAACTCCAATATATCAGCACGACAAATAGTGATTTGGCTCAACAGATAGCGAATCAGCTGGCATTTTTGGAGGATGTCAAGGCACGAGCTCAGTCTATTGCAGATGGTCAAGAGCAACAAACTGCTCTTCAAGGAACGCATGATACAGAACTTGCGGCGCTCGCTACTGAATTGGACGCTTCCCTTTCTATTACAGGTGAGGTAAAATCCCTTTCAGAACAGAACGTTGAGGAGGCGACTAATGTCAATACCGTCTTCACTACATTTACTAATGATGTACAGGCTGCTCAAGAAAGCGGAGAGAATCTATCTTCTGAAGCAACTGCCCTGATGGAGAGGTTTGAATCAGAATTGGCTGAAAATGGCGACTTTGTAAAAACCTTTACTTCTGTCTTAAGCAATACCTATGACAATGGTGTTCCAAATGAAGTGATTTTGGATTTCTTGTCCGCACCATTGACAGAATCGTCTTCATCTGTAAAAGCAACAGTCAACACCTACAGACCTTTCACCTGGATTTTACTCTTGGAGATGGTGACCCTGTTTGCAGCTTATGTTTTTGGTACTCATCGTGTGATTAAGGCTGTGAAAGATAAGTTTAAAGTAAGCCGTCTCGAGGATACAGATTTAGTAACAGTGACTGTGCTCAGCGTTCTATCACTTCTGGTCGGTGGATTGATCGGGGTTGTATCAAGTCAACAGTTGCAGATTGATAGCGAGTTGATCCCGACTTGGGTGCTGATGATTACCTTGTTTAGCCTATTACTAGCACAAGGTCAGTATCTATTGATAAAAAATGCCAAAGGACTTGGCATGGGGATTAGCTTCTTCATGGTTATCAGCTTTATTTACCTATCCAATGCCATTGGTACAACTGCTAGTTTGACAGGCCTGCCTGCAACATTGAAAGCCATCAACCCTCTTTCTGTTTTAGAAAATAGTTTGTCTGGTTACTTTGATGGCGAAGCTGCCAGTCTGACAGTGATTGCTACGGCGCTCGTATTGGGGCTTGGTTTTGCTGGCTTGAGTGCTTTTGTTGATGTGGAAAAATTCCTAAATAAAAAAGAGGATTAAATGAAAAAGATAGCACTTGTTCTTAGTTGCCTGGTTCTCTTTCTTCCGGTTGGGATAGAAGCGTCCGAACTTGGAGACAATAGTCTTCAAATTGATAGTTCACGCATTGAAGTAGAAAAAGAAAAGAAAATAGGTAGTCAGGATTTACTGGTCCAATCTTTGTTTTTGGCACCAGATCAAGCAGAATTGACTGCCAAAAAAGAAGCTGATCAAGTCTTATTAGAGCATCAGCTAAATAGCCTATTCCAAACTGGTGAGAAACCAAGCACGGATATTTTGCAAGTGGGGACCTTGTTTGATACTCGGACCCATAAGGTGATGACAACCAAGGTAGATAGTGGGACAGAGGGAGCTCCAGCAGGGCTTCTCTCTGGCCTGTTTTTTGCTTCTATTGTAGTTGGCATTCTATTGCTTGCAAGTTTAGCAACCTATTTGATGGGTAAGGATGAAGTAGGCCAGGAATAATCTTCTAGTGGTCTATTGGAGGAGATGAGATGGAGACGCATATCAATGTTACCTTACATGATGGAGGACGAATCAGGGACTTACGGATTCCGACTCACATTGAGGTTAGGAGATTAATCAAGGAGTTGGATAGCATCTTCGAAAAAGAGAATGCTAGAAAAAAATACCAACTCCATGTTGTTAATAAGGGGTTCATTTTGGACGAAGGGAAAGTATTAGCCGATTATCCTGTGACAACGGGAGATATTATAGAGGTTTTGGAGGTTTAGGGTGAAAGAAGAAACATTTGTCTTTGGCGGACAGGAATTTGTCTTTTTAAAGGGTGATAAAGAGTGGCACCTTGATGTAAAACGGTCTGATGTGGCAACGCAAGAGCTATCTGATCTGCTCTTGTTGGATCTGCACCACCCTCAATTTTTACAACAGGAAATGACGGTGGATGAAGATACAGTTCATTTCACCTATCATCTGGATGCATTTGGGCAAACCTTTGAGGACATGAAGGAGAAAGAGGTCTCTGAAAAACTACGACTTTCTCTCAATGTTTTAGAATTGAAGCAGGCTTTGAAATTGCCAATCACCTTTTTCGTGCATCCGTCATCTGTCTTTATTACTAAGGATGGTCGGGTCAAACTAGCCTATCGGGCTATTCCGGAGAAGATGGTGCCTCAGACCTTGGATGCTACGGATTTGTTGAAGCAATTAAAATCTTATATCCTTGCTTTATTTACAGAGCATGATTTTATGGACCTTTACAATGGTGCGCTGGATGTGGTTCCTGTACCGGAGTTCTTAGATACCATTCGCAAGGCAGAGGATATGGATAGTTTGGAAGGACTTTTGCAGGGCTATTTTCAGGATAAGTTGGAGGAGGAGAAGGCGACTTTGACAAGGGTTTCTCGCTCCAAGCACCGTCTCTATCGCTATGCGACCATCTGGCTTTCTGCCCTGGCAGGATTATTGGTCTTGCCGCTGATTTATCTAGTTTTCATGCACAATCCTTTCAAGGAAAAAATGCTGGATGCGGATACGGCCTTCATCAAGGTGGACTATCCTGGGGTGATTAGTGAGTTGGAGCGGGTAGAGGTTTCCAATCTTCCCTACACTCAAAAGTACACTCTTGCCTATGCCTACATCCAAGGGTTTGATTTGAGTAATGAACAACGTTCTGTTATCTTAAATAATGTAACGCTCAAATCAGATGAGCAATATTTGGACTACTGGATTGAAATTGGTCGTGGTAATAGCCAAGAAGCTTTGGATTTGGCCAAGCGTTTGGATGATTCGGATTTGATTTTGTATGCTCTTTACCAGCAAATGGAACAGGTTCGTGAAAATACGACTTTGTCGGGGGAAGAGCGGGAAACAACCTTGGATGAATTGAAAGCGGAGTATCAAAAGTATTGGGATACCCGAACTACGATTTTGAATGAAGATGGGTCACAGGTGAAAACAGGTACAAGTTCGACGTCTAGTTCAACCTCTTCTACAGAGTCATCATCAACGAGTCCATCGAGCTCGAGTGGGGAGTAAGCTATGGCAGAGACAGTAGTTTTTTATAAAGATGGTTTTCGCTATGTGGCGGATGTGTCTGCTGGGAAAAAGATTCTTTTTCAAGGCACAGAAAAGGCGCAGGTTTTTGTCTCCTCACTGGATGTTCCTTTGACGATTTGGTTAGATGAAGCACAAGTTTGCTATGACTATGATGGAGTGGAAGGAAAGCTTGTATCTGGTATGTCTTTGGCGGGGGGCGTGGTCTATCTTCTTCCGTCGGAGCAGGTGATCCTAGACCCTCTTGATAAGCAGGAATTAACGATCGGCCAGCATGCGGGAAATAGTTTTGTCCTTGCAGGGTCAAGTTGCCATGTCTTGCTCAAACGCAGTGACCAGTCATGGATGCTTTATCGTTTGGCGGGCTCCATCTATATCAATAACCTTTTGATGGAGAAAGGGGAAATGGAGCTGGCTCTTGGAGATGAGCTTGCTTTTGAGGATACTTTCTTCAAATTTTATGCAGATGAGGTCCTGGTTGCGGGTCCTGTAGAGGCTAGTGATGAGTTGGCTCGTAAGTCTGCATCGCGCTATGCTTTTTATGAGGATTATCCAGACTACCATCGCTCTCCACGGATTATCTATCGGAGTTCAGAAGACAGGGTGGCTATCAATGCGCCTTCGAATGCACCTTCAAAACCGTCTGACAGTTTGTTGAAATTAATCTTGCCTCCTCTTATGATGGTGGGGATTACATTGGTTATCATGATTTTCCAACCTCGTGGTCTCTACGTGCTTGCGACCATCGCCATGTCGATTGTGACATTGGGGATGTCCGTTGCTGGCTATATAAAGGGGAGAAAGGATTACCAGAAAGAGCTGAGAGACCGAGAGGGGCTCTATCATGACTATCTGGCTGATAAGGCCAAGGAGTTGGCTGGTCTGACCAAGTCGCAGAAAGATGGTCAGCTCTACCATTATCCTGCTATTGAGACCTTGGTGGATCTGGCAGATAGCTACCACCATCGGATCTATGAGAAGACGCCTCTTCATTTTGATTTCTTGTACTATCGCTTGGGTCTGGGTGAGGTTCCGGTGTCTTATGACCTGTCCTATGCTCAGACGGAACGGTCGGGCAAGCGGGATCCCTTGGAGTTGGAGGGTTTTCAACTCTATGAACAAAACAAGACCATTTCAGATATGCCCATTGTGGCCAATCTGTCCCATGGTCCTGTCGGCTATATTGGTCCGCGGGCCTTGGTGATTGAGCAGCTCCAACTCATGGTCAACCAAATAGCACTTTTCCATTCCTATCATGATGTGCAGTTTATTACCATCATGCCAGAGGAGGAGAAGGAGCAGTGGGATTGGATGCGGTTCTTGCCTCATGCGACCTTGCAGGACATGAATGTGCGTGGCTTCGTCTATAACCAGAGGACCCATGATCAGGTGCTCAACTCGCTCAATCAGATTTTGAAACTGCGCAGGGCTCAAAAGGAAGACAAGTCCAATCGTGAGTCAACCCTCTTCAGCCCTCACTATGTGGTCTTGGTGACGGATGAGAAGTTGATTTTGGACCATGTCATCATGGAGTTCTTCACAGAGGATCCGACGGAGCTGGGCTGTAGCCTGGTCTTTGTGCAGGATGTGCTGTCTTCTCTGTCTGAGAATATCAAGACCATCATTAACATCAAGGATCGAAACACTGGTCAGCTGGTCATGGAGGAAGGTCAGTTGCGTGAGATTGACTTTGCCTTGGACCACTTCCCAGTTGGCTACGACAAGGAGACCTTGGTGCGCCGTTTAGCTCCGCTTAACCACCTACAGAACCTCAAGTCTTCTATCCCTGAAACGGTGACCTTTATGGAGATGTATGGGGCTGAGACCTTTGAGGACTTGGGTGTTGTCAGTCGTTGGGAAAAGCATGCGCCTTATAAGAGTTTGGCGGTGCCACTGGGTCTTCGTGGCAAGGAGGATATTGTCTATCTGAACTTACATGAAAAAGCCCATGGTCCGCACGGATTGGTGGCAGGTACCACGGGTTCTGGTAAGTCAGAGGTCATCCAGTCTTATATCTTAAGCCTTGCAGTCAATTTCCATCCGCATGATGTGGCCTTTCTCCTCATCGACTACAAGGGTGGGGGCATGGCCAACCTCTTCAAGGACCTGCCTCACTTACTTGGGACCATCACCAACTTGGATGGTGCCCAGTCCATGCGTGCCTTGGTGTCCATCAATGCGGAGCTGAAGCGCCGTCAACGTCTCTTTGCGACCCATGATGTCAACCATATCAATCAATACCAGAAGAAGTACAAGCTGGGTGAGGTGAGTGAGCCGATGCCCCATCTCTTCTTGATCTCCGATGAGTTTGCGGAGCTCAAGACCAACCAACCTGACTTTATGAAGGAGCTGGTCTCAACCGCTCGTATCGGTCGGAGTTTGGGTATTCACCTAATCCTTGCCACTCAGAAGCCATCTGGTGTGGTGGATGACCAGATCTGGTCCAACTCTCGCTTCAAGCTGGCGCTCAAGGTGGCAGATCGGAGTGACTCCATGGAGATGCTTAAGACGCCAGATGCGGCTGAGATTACCCAGGTGGGTCGTGGCTACCTCCAAGTCGGAAACAATGAAGTGTATGAACTCTTTCAGTCTGCCTGGTCTGGGGCTGATTACCAGCCAGATAAGGATGAGCAGGGGATTGAGGATCATACCATCTATGCCATCAATGACATTGGTCAATATGAGATTCTCAACGAAGACCTGTCAGGTCTGGATCAGGCTGAGTCCATCAAGGAGGTTCCGAGTGAGCTTCAAGCCATCGTAAGTAAGCTGAAAGCCTTGACAGAGCGCCTGTCCATCCAGGCCCTGCCGCAACCATGGTTGCCTCCGCTTTCTAAGGAAATCTTCCTGCAAGATCTACGACCACAAGGTTTCAAGGACTTGTGGGGACAGGCAAGTGGTCTGGTTGTACGCTTGGGGATGGTGGATATTCCAAGTCGCCAGAGCCAAGAAGTCTTGGAACATGACTTTGAAAAGGATGGACACATGGCCCTCTTCTCTAGTCCAGGTATGGGGAAATCGACCTTTGTTCAAACGGTATTGGTTGATTTGTTCCGACAAAACAATCCAGATCGTCTTCACGCTTATCTGCTCGATTTTGGGACCAATGGATTATTGGCTCTAAATGATTATCCACATGTTGCGGAGTATTTCTTGGTTGAAGAGACTGAAAAATTACAGAAGTTGATAAAACGACTGCAAGATGAAATACGAGAAAGAAGGAAATTGTTCACAAATTCCTCCGTTCATAATATCGAAATGTATCGCAAGTTAGGAGATAGGAAGTTAGCTGATATTGTTATTGCGGTGGACAGCTATGATGGTCTTAAAGGTTCGGAAGTCGAAGTGGCAATCGATACCTTGCTTCAAACTCTTGCAAGAGATGGAATGGGACTTGGGATCTATTTGATCCTAACAGCTAGTCGAACAGGGGCGCTCAAAAACAATTTATATAGTAATTTTAAACGAAGAATAGCCCTGAAAATGAATGATGATAGTGAAGCGCGAGCAATCGTTGGCAGAACTGCTTTGGTTATTGAAGATGTGCCGGGTAGAGGGCTTATTCAAGTGGATGATCCTGAGTTGATTCAGTTAGCAATGCCGGCTAAAGGTGAGAATGGTCTCGAGATGATCGAAGCATTACGTCATGAATCCCAAGAAATGGCTAAGAATTGGGATGGAGCATTACCTCAAGGCATTGTCATTGTTCCAGAGGTTCTTGATGAACAGACATTTTTACAAATGGTGGAGACAGAGAAGGCAATCGCTTCAGATTTTATTCCGATTGGTTTAGAATTTGAAGAGGTACACACAATCTCGTTGCCGATTTCTAAGTTAAAACATCTATTGATTTTGACAGAAAAGGAACAGCATAAATTAGTAGCAGTTCGCCATCTTTTAAATATGCTTTGGCATGTTCGAAAGGGGCAGTCTGTGACGCTGTTTGATGTGACAGATGAATATGGCCGATTTGCTGGGAAAGTGAGTCAATATTATTCTTCTTCTGAACTAACTGAAAATGTAGTGGAAGAGTTGAAAATGAGAGTTTTACATGCTCGTAAACAAAAAGAACAATTGAATGAATTTGTTATCATCAGTGATTTACCAGCCTTTATGACAGTTGATGGCATGTCAGATAATGATTTTGCACTTCTGTATGAAGAGGGACAGCGTGTTGGTTTGCATTTGATTGTTGTAGCTAACAAGACTTATATGTCACTTTCGAGTGGTATTCAACGCTTGATTAAACAAAAATTGGATACGGTACTGATCGCGATGAAGATGAGCAACCAGTCGGTGGTGGCACGAAGCGAGGTTGGACGGGAGGCAGAGTTGGCCATCGATGAGGTATACCTCCACTATCAAGACCAACAAATCAAGTTGAAAATTACCAAAGAAATAGAATAGGAGAGTAGGATGCAAAAAGAAAAAATGACAGTAGAAGAGTTCTTACAACTGAAGAAGGATGCTCAGATATCCTTGATTCTGTTTATTGTTTTTGGGCTGGTCTTGTTTTCAAGTATGCTTTATATTACAGCGATTGGTGCAAGAACACAAATGTACAATTCTATAGGGATTACAGTGTTTTTATCTGTGGCCATGACAGCTTTTAGACCCTATTTTTTACCAAAAAATATCTTAGAGAAAAAACAACCTGAGCTGAAGCAGTATTCGACAGAGGGCTACTCAGTTTCTAGTGCCTTTCTAAAAAGGGTTTTTCTAGTTTATTCGGTTGCGATTATTGTGGTTGTTTTCGGTTTTGCCTCTGCCTACGCAACTCGGGTTGAGACCATCCTTCCCGATGATACCTTACCAAGTCTGGAACAGAAGTCTATTATCGAGCAAAAATTGGAGGGCAACAGTAATGAGTGATGAGTATTTGCTTAGTTGTATTACCAATAGTCGTGAAAAGCTTGCAAAGTATAAACGCGTAAGGAATACTATTATGAGTCATAATCTTCATACTCAACGTAGCCTATCTGGTCTCCAATCCTACATTGAGCATTGTCAGAAGGTCGTTGATAGGATTGATAGTCAGGATGGGTACTGTTATCTGGCAAACTTTCGTGATAAGTTAGCGGATGACATAAAGGTTTTGAAGGACTATCGGAATTTCGTGAAGGATTCAAATGCATCTTTTGTTGACTTATATCAGACATTGAATGCAAAGATAGGAAATTTGAATGCTTCAATCGCAAACTATAAAAGTATGTACAATGATGGGAAACCCGTGTGGGAATGGGTTTGGTAGGAGGTGCTATGGATACAAATATTAATAGTATTGACAGCCAATATACGTATGATACAATTGTGTACGACGACGGTCAGATTGATGGTGTTATTCAACAGTTGAATCAGATTATTGATTGCCTGAATCAGATTTCTTCAGAGATTGTAGGGCTGGAAGCACAGGATAGTAGCTGGTCTGGAAAAAGCAAAGCTGCCTATGTTGATTTAAAAGAGTTTCTCAAGTCCTATAGGAAAGATTATCAGCACAGTATCAAAGAGCTCAAGTCAACAGTTTCGGGATTGGAAACTCTTTTGAACTCCATCCCTAGTGCAACAGTATTGAAGGAGATTGATGGCGCATGATATTTTCAATTGAAGCATTGTACACCCTCCATCTTTTGAACGATCATTCGGATGACTTAAGTTTTCTTCCGCTTCCAAATGGGCAAAACTTAGACCGCAAGTCTTTGTTAAAGGAAACGCTAGAAAAGGGATTTGAGGATTTGAAAGAGTTACAATTGGTGGTTGATAATCAGTTGACTGAGCGAGGGGTGGAGTATGGCTACTACCTGGAAGAGTACCATTCGTCCCCCTATCACTGCAGAGTGGACTTATCCTATTTCTGTGCACCGGCTGTTGATGAGTTTAAGCGATATTCTATACTTATCAAAGAAGTTGATGAGGGGTTGTTTGTCAT
Source organism: Streptococcus sp. 2021WUSS126 (assembly GCF_044427255.1). Taxonomy (NCBI): domain Bacteria; kingdom Bacillati; phylum Bacillota; class Bacilli; order Lactobacillales; family Streptococcaceae; genus Streptococcus; species Streptococcus sp. 2021WUSS126. The sequence goes on from NZ_JAOTGI010000001.1 coordinate 179,969, forward strand.
TGAGCGTCTTGCCAGTGTTTGGTTTTTAGGGCTCTTGCTGGAAACTCATCCGATTCTTCATCATTTGGATGATAAGATGAAAGATTATTTGATGTATGATTGGACGCCGAAATCCCATTTTAGTCTTCTGGTTGAACATGGTCGGTCAGAAGGACTTCGTTTGGCGGTGGAGCAACTAGGGACAATCTACAGCGACACACTCTTTCTTGAAATTGAAGAGAGTGTTTATGAGTATGATTTAACACGAGAACTCATGCGCTCGATTGATAGTGAAACACTACAATCAAGGCTTATCAAGGATTTGAAAGTTGAGGTGTAAGAATGTCAGAACAGATTCAGATTTCGCTCAGCTCTCAGGAACAAATCATTTTACATGCTTTGCGCATTACAGAGTTGGCGACAGAGATTACGCAAACAATTCAGCAAGTGGTTGAAACAATTCCTAATTTTTCCAGACAAGGTTCCTTCCATACGATTTATACAACTGGGAAAAATGATGGTTTCTATCGCTATGTGTTGAAAGCTCAGGAGCTTAAGACACTTTCAGAGGTCCTCTATCGTCATGTAGAAACGACTCATCAGCAAATGGTGGACATGGATAGAGCCTTGGCTGTGCATATCACCAACCAGTTTTTAAACAGCCCTTCAACCAGTTCGGATGATAAGCGGTTTATCCGAGAACATCCAGAAGAGGCAGTGAGGTATATTCAGAGTGAGATGAAGAAGTCAACACCATCTTCAGGAGGTGGATCATGACACGTTTTTATTCGAATCGCTCAGATTTTGAGCAGAACCACTGGCTAGATTCTCAAAAGAGTCGAGTCGTCGCTATGTTGCGGGATATTGATTCGGTCTCTTCAACAGTGCAGTCAGAAGGTCTTTCTCATCTCTATCGCTCTCGTGGTGAGGCTAGTTTAGGTGCAAGCAAGCCGAGTTCTACTTTTAGTCAGGCTGTTGACCGTGTCGATAGCATGTTAAGAAGCGCTGGAAAGATTCACAAGGATATTGTCCAAAATATTGATAGTAAGTTTACAAAGGGCTTAGACAAGAGTTTTCAAAGCTTGAATGAAGTTAACGGTAGTAAGAATCCTTATATGTCTAAGGGGAAGTATGAGAAAACTTATACGACTACTAACTATACTAGTAATTATGGCTATGTGACCCAAACGCATACCAAACAGGTGCATTACAGTCTTTCAGACATCCTTGATGGAACGAACAGTCCAATTCCAGCAGCCCAGTCATTATATCAAGACCGAGTGAAGAACCTTCGAGAGCAGCTCCGCCAGACCGACCAGCTAACGGATAAACAAATCAAAGAGTTGGAGTCCAAGAGTGATGCGGAGTTGGTTCAGGAGTTCTATCCGACTCTGGAGTCAGACTATAATCAAATCAAAAATAGCACTTGGCAGGAGGAGAATAAGGAAGCCTTAGGCTTGGTTGATACAGGTCTCAAAATTTTGGCGGGCGTTGCCCTAGCAGCAGGAACGGTTATGACTGGAGGTGCTGGTCTTCCACTTGCACTTGCAGGTGGCGCGTACCTCTTTGCGGATGGTGCTCACTCTGCGATTACAGGCAACACCTTGATTACTGGTACTCAGTTGAGCACGGAAGAGCGTATCTGGGCTGGTGCTGAGGCTGTTGTGACATTGGCTACTCTGGGTAGCTTTGCGGCAGGTCAAGGTGCCTTGCGAGCAGGTAAACAAATCCCGACGACCGTTCAGACTATTGGTAAGTTGGCTGGCTATGCGGATGAGGGTGTGGAACTTGGACAATTGGCATCTGGTATCCTTAGTGGAGACGGTACGAATGCGACCTTGAATTACATCGGAGGTAAAGCATTTGAAGGCATTGTAGAGGGCTCTGTTAAGGGACTCCAAAGCCAACTTTCTCACATTGAAGTCTCAAGCCCAAGCCAAATTCAGCTCAACGCTCGTCAGGGTCAGGACTTTGTGGACTTACAAACGGTTGAGTTTGGTAAAATCGCCAGCAAGGTCGAGAACAACATCACAATCAAGATGACGGTTGATGGTGTTGAGCAGAAGATACGAGTTGATGCGATTGGCTTTGACGAGGCGGGTAACATCCGCATCCAAGAATATACAACTGCTCAGAATGGTTTGAAAATCAGTCGCCAGAACCTCTTGGAAGACCTGTCCAAGTACGGCGGCACCATTGTCGGAGCAGGCAAGGGTGACTTTGTCGGCGGTGTTGAGATACCCAAGGGCACACGGATTGATGTCGTATCGCAGAAGACGGGGAATGTGACGATTGGAGGAGACGGCTTCTCGCCAGAGTGGGAAAAGCTACGTCAGAGTTTTCCTGAACCACAAATAGATGCAGATACCTATTCCCAGATTACTTCAATCAAAGTTACTGAAACCACAAAGCGTCCTCCTGTAACGACTTATTTAGAAACTGACTACATTAAAAATCATAACATTTTATTTGATGAAGGAGTTGCCGCTTTTGCAAAAGATGACTATTGGATTCAGAAGGAAGGATTCTTTGGAAGGCCAGATGGAGCTTTTGTTTTTCCTAAAGATGTAGCCGAGGCGATGGTTAAGGAGTCTGGTGGTGACCCTCGTGTTCTGGAAAAACTTTTAGGATTAGATGTAGGTAGTTTAGGTGAACATCCTATCATGATTGAACCTCAAAAAATCGATAATTTGAGAATTCCAAGTGGAAATGAAGATGGCTCGAGATTAAACCCACAGTGGCGTCCTGGTGGGAAAACGTATCCAGGAGGGGTACCTGAAGCTGTAATTGATAGAGTTCCAAAAGATGGTTTGATAATAAAGGAATTGTGGGGTAATTAAGATATGAAGGAAATAACAACTAAACAAGGTGATATGCTTAAAATTTATGAAGATAACGGTATATATGTATTGAAATATCCAACATTTAATATTACCATGCCGGAAGTAGTTAAAGAAATTTCTAAAGAAGCTGTAGACAGCTATCTATCTGGTGAACACAGCGGAGAGGAGTTAATTTTTTATGCTGATACGGGATCTTGGAAATCATCAGTATCAGATGAGGATGTAGCTAGAGATTTTCTGAGGCAATTTCCACATAATATTTTAAAGAATGTCGAAGAGAATAGAAAACTATTTTCTGAGGAGGAATTTGAAGAATTGTTAGCTAAAGCTTATGAGTTGTCAAAGCCAAAAGTATTATTGGAGCCAACCACCATCGACTCTATCGGCATCGTGGACGGTCACCTAGAACTATTATTGGCAGATGGAAACGCATGGCTTCCTGATACTGAACAAGACCACTTACTCAAACTCCAAGAAAAGCTGAACAACTACATCCACTTTATCGAAAGTAAGCAGTATGTGGACAGCTACGGGGATGACTTTACAGAAAAAGTTATCAATCTGACTTTTCAATATCCTCCATCAGATAACGGTCTTGCTTTCCTTGTGCAAGTTCAAAAAGTACTACAACCGACAGATATTCGTTTGAAAGTTGTTGTGCCAGAGTAGAGTTTTAAGTCCAGACAGGGTCACCTTGTCTGGTTTTTTGGTATAATGGGAGGGTAGGATTATTCTTCATTTGTGTATAAACGGTTTGGCTAGGCTTGATTTTAAGCGGAGCCTAGGAGTGGGAATGAGGTTGGAGTTGTTGTCTCTCGCATCCATTTTGAAACAAGTTGAGCAGCTCTGCTATTATCACAAGTTCAACTCAACACTCGTCAGGGTCAGGACTTTGTGGACTTACAAACGGTCGAGTTTGGTAAAATTGCCAGCAAGGTCGAGAACAACATCACGATCAAGATGACGGTTGATGGCGTTGAACAGAAAATCCGAGTGGATGCGATTGGGTTTGATGAGGCAGGTAATATCCGCATTCAGGAATACACGACTGCACAGAATGGTTTGAAAATCAGTCGCCAGAACCTCTTGGAAGACCTGTCCAAGTACGGAGGCACCATTGTCGGAGCAGGCAAGGGCGACTTTGTCGGTGGTGTTGAGATACCTAAGGGCACACGGATTGATGTCGTGTCGCAGAAGACGGGAATAGAAACTCTAAAGGTTGCATCGGTTGCAGATGAATTGACTGTAATGGATATGGTATCAAAGTATGATGATATATATGCTTACGAATTTAATGGGACAACAAATCCAGGGCCGCTAGCGGAATTTAGTTCAAGACCAAATCGTAATTTTTATGGTGGACGTTATAACACCATAGAGTTAGATGATGATATAGTGTTGTATAGAGCTGGTAGGGGGGATAATCCTATGGGGCAGTGGTTTACAACTGAACCACCATTTTCAAGGGCACAAGTTAGAATTGATACTGCTGTTAAAGATATTTGGACTACTCCAGATGGCGTGTATACAGGACAATCACCTATTGATAAAGTATACAAAATTAAAATACCTAAGGGTACTACAATATATGATGGGCCAGTAGCTAGTCAAGGGGGGATTTATCAAGGAGGTCTTGATAAAATTCAAATTTTTATTGATTCGCCATGGAATATTGAGGGGGTTGAAGTCTTGGATTCATGGTGTATCAATCCATAGTATTCTCAAGGTTTAATGTATTAAGAGGCACAAATTTTATGATAGAAGATGTAATTGATGCAATTAATGGACTTATTTATTTAATTGAAAAGTTTAAAATAAATGGTTTACAAGTCCAAGTAGATTATTTAAAACACCTAGAGCAGGAATTAAGAGAAAATTCTGTTCCTGACTTGACTACAAGACAAAGAATGACTATCTATAATCAATTGTTTCCGCCAAGAGGAGGTCTTTCTGACATAAATTATTGGACAAATGATTTTGAGTCAAGAAAACAGATTAATGAACAACTTAATACTTTGAAAACGGTGATTTCGGACTATCTACTATTGGATTAGTATCAAATAATAACTTAGGGCTGGATGTCGCATCAAATTGAGCTATTATTTTATAGCATCAATACAGTGGTTGCTCCCTTCAATCAGCTGACGTATTTGAGGGTAAACAAGTTCCTGTCCGTTCTTTAGATTTTTTGAAACCAGACGGAACCATTAATTGGCCACCTGAAGGGACACATGGCTTTGTCGTAGATTCTTCAGGTGTTCCAATTACAAGTGATGCTAATATAACAAAAGGAATGTTGGTGGACCGATATGGTGAGTCAGGCGGAACGTTTATTAGCCCAGTTATTGACGGGCAATCCTATCCCTATACATCCAGAGGTTTGCCTTATCCAGAAAGTTATCAGCAGGAGCATACATATGAAGTTGTTATGGATATAAATAAGGTAAATTATGAAGAGGCGTTCAGTAAATTGACACCGGCTGAACAGGCCGACTTGCTTGGGAAAATGGAACGGTATAAATTTTCCGCGGAGGATATTTACAACCCACAAATCGGATAAATTGCAGAGGTATTCGGAGCGGGTGGCGGAAAGCAGATTAAGCTGGGTACGAGTGTTTCTATTTATGAAAAGCTAGGTTTTTTAAGGGAGGTGACTAACTAATGTCAGTTTTATTGCAACAAAGACAACTGCTACAAGAAGAAATAGAACGTCGTAATTATCAAACCTTACGCTATTCTATCTTAGGAGACAAAAGTCTAGACGAGTGGCAAGTTCGCATTGATTTTGATGAAGACCAACAGGTGTATCAAGTTTATGCGACGATGGACCGTGCGTCTATTAGAGGAAAATCGGAATTTAATGATTTTGAAGAAGCAAAAAATAAGTTTTTACGCCTGCTTGATTTAACAGTGTCGTCCAACAAATTCAGTGTAGAACAGGGAGATATGCCCGAATACTATTCTCCATTATGGAGTGTAAGTAAAGCCATTTCCTTGGATACAGCAACCATCAACTCTCTCGGTATTGTGGATGGTCATCTTGAATTATTACTAGCAGATGGGAACGAATGGCTTCCTGACACCGAACAAGACCACCTCCTCAAACTCCAAGAAAAGCTGAACAACTACATCCACTTTATTGAAAGCAAGCAATATGTGGAAGGATATGGGGATGACTTTACAGAAAAGGTTATCAACCTGACTTTTCAGTATGCCCCATCAGACAATGGCCTTGCCTTTTTGGTGCAGGTTCAAAAAGTATTACAGCCAACAGATATTCGTTTGAAGGTTGTTGTGCCAGAGTAGTGTTTTAATTCCAGACAAGATTACCTTGTCTGGATTTTTTGGTTAGTGGAAGCATAAAAAAATTCATACTCAATAAAAATCAAAAATAGCAAGTCTAAGCTACTTATAACATGTGAAACCTTAATTTATAAGTTTGAGTTGAGGATTGTGGATTTCAAGTAGCTGTTTTCTTCTAAAAAAATAACAAAATCGAAACGCTCCATATCCACTTGGAGTGGTAGGTGGCTATTTTTGATTTTAAATGAGTATTACTTAAAACTTAACACGAAAACAGCCGGCCGCATCCGACTGTTCTCTAGGAGATTATATGAAAAAGAAAGTTGTTCGCTATTTCTAGCTTGAATATAGTATAAATCTTTGAACTTAAACAAAACTGAAAGCTTTCTTAGATTTTTCTAAAACGATTTCTCATACTTATTTATACTCAATAAAAATCAAAAATAGCAAGTCTAAGCTACTTATAACATGTGAAACCTTAATTTATAAGTTTGAGTTGAGGATTGTGGATTTCAAGTAGCTGTTTTCTTCTAAAAAAATAACAAAATCGAAACGTTCCATATCCACTTGGAGTGGTAGGTGGCTATTTTTGATTTTAAATGAGTATCACTGGATTAGTCCAGTGAAATAGGGATATAGAACTCTAAGGGTACAGCTATTTATTTCATGTTTTTTAAGACTTTCTCAAAACTCTCCGACCTTGCTTCTACGCTGATTTCTTCAAGGGTAAGCGGGTGTGTTAAGCTGAGTTTTTGGGCGTGGAGCATGAGGCGAGGTGCTGCGATTCGACTGTAAAGCGGGTCGCCAATCAGAGCATGGCCATGATGAGCCAAATGCACCCGAATCTGATGGGTCCGCCCTGTCTGAAGGCGACAGGAAACGAGACTGTTTTTGCCAAGGCTCTTCAAGAGATGGACCTGGGTCAAAGCGGCCTGTCCCTTGCGGTTGTCGACCACCCGCTTTCTGCGGTCGTGTCGGTCCCGTCCGATTTTATCAGTGATAGTCCAGTCTGTCTTTCTTAGCTCCCCTTGGCAGAGGGCCAGGTAGTCACGATAGATGACCTTGTCCTCCAAAAGCCGATTGAGAATGGGCAGGATAAAGGGATTTTTAGCAAAGAGAATGGCTCCGCTGGTTTCCATATCGAGTCTGTGGACCACATAGCAGGTCTGACCCACATAGGCAGATACATGGTTGAGCAGGGCGATTTCCGTCGGCTCATTGCCGTGGGTTTTCATACCTTCGGGCTTGTTGACGATAATCAAATGCTCATCTTGGTAGAGTTCCTCAATCAAGTCCGCCTGTCCTAGAGGAATGCTTTTTTCAGGATAATCTTCCTGGTCAAAGGTCAATTCGAGCAGGTCACCTGCGGCAATCGGACTCTGCCAGTTAATCAGCTCACCGTTGACATGGACGTGTTTCTTGGTGCGGAGGAAGTGACGGATTTTTCTAGGAATGAGAAAATAATCTTCCAAGACTTCCTTGACAGTCAGCTGCGGAAAGGCTTGGGGAATGCGAATATCAACTTTCATCTTATAGGCTAGTCGAGTGCTTGGGTTGCACTTTTTCATTTGGATTGAGGTAGTTCATGGCATTGTTGACTGCGGTTGGGGCTTCGCCCAGTCCAGTCGCAATCAGGTCAACCTTGCCCTCGTAGAAGCAACAGTCACCGATAGCATAGATACCAGGAACAGAGGTTTCTTGCTTGCTGTTGACCACGATGCGGTGGCGATTGAGTTCCAATCCCCATTCTTTCAGCGTGCCGACAGATGATTTGAAACCGTAGTTGACAAAGAGGTGGTCGAAAGACAGGCTGAGTTTTTCCTCGCTCTTAACCTTGTCAAAATGAATTTCAGAAGCTCTGCTATTTTCCCCAGAAAGCCCTTTAGGGACAAAAGGTGTGTGGATGCTGACGCTGGACTGCTTGAGCTCTTCCACGCTGTGCTCAAGAGCTCGGAAGTTGTCACGACGGTGGACGATGTGAGTGGTCTTGGCGATTTTTTCAAAGGCCAGGGACCAATCGACCGCAGAGTCACCGCCACCCAAGACGACGATGTCCTTGTCGGCATACTGCTGGATGTTGGACACGTGGTAGTGGACGTTGTCAAAGCTGTCGGCACCGTCAATCTCCAGTGGACGAGGCTTGAAGGCTCCGCCACCCATGGCGATTATCAAGGTCTTGGTTTGGTGGCTACCTTTGTTAGTCGTCAGGGAAATGACCTCTCCTGGCTCAATAGCAGTCAGGGTTTCATTGAGACAAATCGTAGTGTCAAAGGGTGCCAGTTGGGCAAGGAGGTTGTCGGTCAACTCTTGTCCTGTCAGGCTTGGAAAGGCGGGAATGTCTAAAATAGCCTTCTCAGGATAGAGAATGGCAGGCTGGCCACCCAGTTGGGGAAGGGAGTCAATGATTTTGACCTTGGCTTGACGGAGGTGGGCGTAGAAGGCGGCGAAGAGACCGACAGGTCCGCCACCGATGATGGTAATATCATATACTTGTGTCATGGGAATCCTCTTCTTTGTTCAGAATGACCCTATTTTATCATATTTTTTGAAAAAATTCCCTGTCTGTTGTCACAAGTTATCGCAGGCTTTTTTCTGCTAGTTTTTACGAAATGGTGTATAATGGTACAAAATTCACTAGAAAGAGGTAAAGTATGGACGATTTGCAACATCAGCCGATTGAAGTTCCAGAAGATTTCCAAATTGATCATGAAGACAGACCTAGCCGTCGCCGCAGGGGAAATCGTGGCTCTGTTGGTAAACCAAAGAAAAAATCACGTATTCCGGAGCCGATTCGTAAATTTTGGCGGCGTTACCAACTGACTAAAATTTTAATCATTTTAATGGTCCTGACAGTTCTTACAGTAGGTGGCTATCTATTTTTCCTTGCAAAGACAGCTAATGTTGGTGATTTACAGCAGGCGCTAAAAGCCACAACGATTATTTACGATAAAGATGGTGCGGAAGCTGGGACATTGTCAGGTCAGAAGGGGACCTATGTAGAGCTGGATGCTGTCTCCGATAATTTAGAGAATGCCGTCATCGCTACAGAAGATCGGAGTTTCTACAAAAATTCAGGCATTAATTACCAGCGTACAATTTTGGCTGCCTTGACGTTAGGTCGGTCTGGAGGTGGTTCAACTATTACCCAGCAATTGGCAAAAAATGCCTTTCTAACTCAGGATCAGACCATCAGTCGAAAGGCTCGAGAATTCTTTTTGGCTCTGGAAATCAATAAAAAGTACAGCAAGCAAGAAATTTTGACCATGTATCTCAATAACGCCTATTTTGGGAATGGTGTTTGGGGAGTGGAAGATGCAAGCCAAAAGTACTTCGGTATTCCAGCCAGCGATCTTACTCTTGAGCAAGCGGCCGTCATTGCAGGTATGCTCAAGGGACCTGAGATTTATAATCCTTATTATTCTCTAGAAAATGCAGTTAATCGTCGGGATACAGTCCTGCAAAATATGGTCAATGCTGGTTATATTGATCAGGCGACTGCAGATGCAGGTTTCCAAGTAGACCTAGCCAGTCAGCTTTCAGATACCTATACAGGGAAACAAAGCAATTATTCCTATCCATCCTATTTTGATGCTGTGATTGCTGAGGCGATTGAGCGATATGGACTGAAAGAATCAGACATTATTAATAACGGCTATAGGATTTACACAGAGATGGATCAAAATTCTCAAGCCAGTATGCAGGTGATTTTTGATGATGAGACCATGTTCCCGACATCAAGTTTTGATGGTACCTATGCTCAGGCTGCCAGTGTGGCTCTTGATCCTACGACTGGTGGAGTTCGCGCCTTGGTTGGTCGAGTTAACAGTTCAGAGGATGCGGTCTTTCGGACTTTCAACTTTGCGACACAAGCCAAGCGCAGTCCTGGTTCAACGATCAAGCCTCTTGTTGCCTATGCTCCAGCAGTAGCGGCGGGCTGGTCGATTGATATGGCTCTGGATAACCATACAGAAACCTACGGCGATTACACCTTGCATAACTATGATTATTCGACTTCTGATACCATTCCAATGTATCAAGCTTTGGCTCTCTCTTACAATTTACCAGTAGCTTATATAGTGAACACCTTGGGGATTGACAAAGCCTTCGAGTATGGACAAAAGTTTGGGCTTGATATGGAAAATGTCGAGAAAGTTTTGGGTGTTTCAATTGGTTCTGGAGTGGAGACTAATCCTCTGCAAATGGCCCAGGCCTACGCTACTTTTGCGAATAAGGGAGTGATGAAGGATGCCCACCTCATCACTCGTATTGAAACGGCTAGTGGAAAGGTTTTAGCAGAGCATCGAGAAACAAGTACCAAGGTGATTGACCGTTCTGTCGCAGATAAGATGACAGCAATGATGCTTGGAACCTATACCAATGGTACGGGAGTGACAGCAGATGCGGCCAATTATTATATTGCTGGGAAAACAGGAACAACCGAAACGAGTTTTGATGTCAATCTTGTCAATGACCAGTGGCATATTGCCTACACACCTGATTTGGTCATCAGTCAGTGGGTTGGTTTTGAGCAGACAGATGAAAATCATTATATAGATAGCAGTAGCTACTGGATGGCTCCGTCGGTCTTCCAGACTGTAGCCAATTCAATCTTGCCATATACTGCAGGAACTAAGTTCGAAGTAGAAAACGCCTATGCACAAAATGGTATTGTAGAAGTAGCTCCAGATGAAGCTACGCAAACTGAATCAAGCCTTGGTCAAGAACAGGTACAAGAAATTTCAGATCAGGCGAAAAACTTGATTGAGCAAACTAAACAAAATCTAATCGATGCCAAGTTGCCAGAACGAGCAAAAACCTTGTGGGATAACATTACGTCTTGGTTTGGAGAGTTGTCAAATCCATAAAAACATGGTAGAATGAAAAGGATGGAGGGCTTTATGGCACTAAAAAAAGCAAGCCTAGCCTGTACTGTTTGTGGTTCTCGAAACTATTCAATCAGCCTTTCGAGCAATCCCAAGCCAACACGGTTAGAAGTAAATAAATTTTGTAAACACTGTGGACAATACACTGTTCACAAGGAAACCAGATAGGAGTCACGCATGAAATTTATCAAAGACATTATCCGCATTTTAAAAGATACGTCTTGGCCAACTCGTAAGCAGAGCTGGACGGATTTCGTGTCTGTAGTGGAATATACTGCCTTTTTCGTAGCGGTGGTTTACCTCTTTGACTTGATTTTGTCACGAGGAATCATGAGCTTGATCAATCTTTTCTAGAAAATACTTGCCATTTGTAAAATGGAAGTGATATAATAAGGAAAAGCGAAAGCCTTCGGGCTTTTTTTAGCGTCTAAAAATTCCGTGTTTCCAAAGAAAGGAAGTAACAATGTACGATAGTTTTGATAAAGGCTGGTTTGTTTTGCAGACCTACTCAGGATATGAAAATAAAGTGAAGGAAAACTTGCTCCAACGTGCCCACACTTATAACATGTTGGAAAACATCCTCCGTGTGGAAATTCCAACTCAGACTGTTCAGGTTGAGAAGAACGGTGAGGTCAAGGAAGTAGAAGAAAACCGTTTCCCTGGTTATGTTTTGGTTGAAATGGTTATGACCGATGAAGCTTGGTTTGTGGTTCGTAACACGCCAAACGTTACAGGTTTCGTGGGTTCACACGGTAACCGTTCAAAACCAACTCCACTTTTGGAAGAAGAAATCCGTCAAATCTTGGTGTCTATGGGACAAACCGTTCAAGAATTTGATATTGATGTCAAAGTTGGCGATACTGTTCGTATCATCGACGGTGCCTTCACAGACTACACAGGTAAAATTACAGAAATTGATAACAACAAGGTCAAAATGGTTATCTCTATGTTTGGTAATGATACCATTGCAGAGGTTAACTTGAGCCAGATTGCTGAGTTGTAATAAGTTGTTAAAGCGCAGGGAAACCTGTGCTTTTTCTTGATTTTGAGGCTAACTCAAAAAAAACTTGCCAAAGATTTAAAAATTTTATAGAATTAGGTATACCTAACTTATAAATTAATCAATATTAAAAAACGGAGGTTTTATGAAACAGAAGTGGTCTCAAATTGAGAATAAACAACGCTTTAGCATCAAGAAGTTAAGTGTCGGTGTGGCATCGGTATCAATAGGATTTTTTATCACAGGTATTCCGATGGTTCAAGCAGATACTAGTGGAGAAGGATTGGAGTCTACGGTTGCGGTCGCAACGGATATGGACAGCAAGCAAGATTCTGTGGCAGAGAAAAAAGAAGATGGACCATTATCAGATGAGCCAGCTAAAACGGAGCAGGTGGATGAACCAGTTGCTGAAGAGGGAGCAGTCGAAGAAGTTGTAGATACAGAGGCGGGTGAAGAATCAGGTCTTCTCACAGATCGAGTTGCGACCGAGATAAAAACTACAGCTGGTAAGACAACAGAAGAGTCAAGGGAAAAAGAAGACATTAGCGTAAAAGAAGTTAGTGCTCCTCAAACAATCCCGCAAGAATCACAGCTTGAGTCAGAAGAGGTGACAACAGGGCGCTATATTTTACAATTTTCCGAAGAGAACCGAAATCTTGTATTGGATAAATTAAAGAAAATTGATGGCGTTAAAATTGTTCATGAGTATAAGGAGGTTTTAACGGGAGCATCTGTAGAGGTAGGGAAAGAAAGTTTGTCTGATGTGAAGGCAATTACCGAATTAACCTCTTTAGAAGAGAGTCGCCGTATCCGACCGACTCTTCATACTGCTAAACAGCTGGTTGGTGCCTTAAAAGCAAGTTCTAAATATCAGACAGATGGTCGCGGAATGGTGATTGCAGTCATTGACTCCGGTTTGGATATTAAGCACAAAGACATGAGGTTGGATGATGGTGTCATTCCTAAAATCAAGGACATTACTCCATCTACGACAGGAACATACACACTGAAAGTTCCCCATGGCTATAATTATGTATCTGGTAACGATAATCTTTACGATAATACCCACGAACCACATGGCATGCACATTGCAGGAACTCTGGCTGGAAATGCAACAGACGAAGAAGTTGCGTCTAAAAAGGGAGTTGATGGGATTGCTCCCAACGCACAACTGCTAGTCTACAAGATTTTTTCAAATGACCCTAAAAATTATAAAGCTGAGACGGAGGATGCTGCCTATGCTGCCATTGAAGATGCTATCAAACACGGGGCAGATGTCATCAGCTTGAGCGTTGGTTATTATGATAGCGGGCTGCCAGGGAATGCTTACTACACGATTGCTAAGAGGGCAGCAGAAAAGGGGATTATCATTACAGCAGCTATTGGTAATGCTGGAGCTTCTTCCTCAGACACATCTTTTGACTTGCATACAAATAATGCCTTGGGAGCTGTGGATACGGCAACAACAGTTGGCGTAGCAGCGACTCCTGCAGTTATCGCGGTTGGATCGGCGAGAAATACCCATCTTGTTCAACGCGAATTTATGCTGAATGGGCAGTCTTTTGGCTACTATCCTATTGGCTATACAACGCTTACAGAGGGAAAATATGAATTTGTAGATGCTGGAAATGGTCATTGGGAAGAAGTGCAGGGGCTTGATTTGGCTGGTAAAGTCGCGGTTATCAAAAAAGATAAGTTTGACTTGAAAGATGCTGTTCGTAATTTGAAATTCAAGGATGTTGCTGGAATTATTGTGATAAACACAGATCAGGGATGGAATAAGGATTATTATAGGACCCATCAGTTATTGGTAGATGATAAGACTTTGCTTTCCTACTCCTCTATCTGGGGAATTAGTCTTAGCGGGGAAGATGGAAGGCGATTATTAGAAGTTGCCAACCAATCGCAAGGCAACACTGGTTTGGTCCTCAGGCCTATAATTGGAATGAAGAAGTTGATTGAAGTACCGACGGTATCAGGCTTTTCTAGTTGGGGGCCTACGGTCAACTTAGAATTGAAGCCAGAGATTGTGGCACCAGGAGAGGATGTTTATGCAACCTTGAATGACAATCGTTATGGCTCCATGTCGGGGACTTCGATGGCTTCGCCAATTGTGGCGGGTGCCAGTGCACTTTTATTGCCGCGGATTCGCCAAATGACACCACCAGAAGGCATGACTAGGATGGATTTGCTGAGAATCATTTTGATGAATACTGCTACCCCTTTGGTTGATGTTCTAGATTCATCTGGGCATGCTTTGGAAAATTCTCCGAGACAACAAGGTGCTGGTCTGTTGCAGATTGATAGAGCCTTTGAAACAGATGTGATTCTTCACCACCGTCTAAAAGGAGGGGTGGAATTAAAAGAAATAGGGCGTGAGACAGAATTTGAGGTAACCTTGGAAAATCTGGGAAACCAACAAAGAAGCTTTGCTATTTCAGCTGGGAAAGTATTGACTAGTCAAGATGTTCCTGTTGATAGAATAGGACGTTCTGGAAAAGTAGTTAAAGAGATTCATGCGGCAGAAATCAAGGGTTCGAGTATTCATCTTTCTGAGCAATCCATTCAACTGGGTCCGAAAGAGAAGAAAACTATTCGTCTGAGATTGGATGCAGGAGAAGCGAAAGACCAGTTTGCAGAAGGGTATATTTACTTCAAATCATTGACGGAGGGGCAGTCGGACATCAGTATTCCTTATTTTGGCTTTGTTGGTGACTGGTCAAAAGAAAGGATTGTTGATGCACCGGCTTGGGAAACCAGTTCTAAATTGAAACTGACCTCGGTTTTATCTAGTTATAAACATAATAAGTCTGGGCGCTATATTGAACTTGGGCGTGAAAAGATTCAAGATAATCAATCGACTCTAAATCCAGATAATATCGCAATTCAAAACCAGCATTCGGATAGTCAGATTGGGAATGCCTTTGTTCGATTTGCGCTATTGAGGGATATTACCAACTATGATTTGGATATTGTAAAAGAAGCTACAGAAGATGCTCCTGTTTTGAGGCGGATTGATACAGGAACCATGCTGTCTCGTGTTCGCTATGTAGATTATTTTGAAAGTCTTTCGGAGTATTCCAAACTTCGTACTCCGATAGAATTGCACCGTTGGGATGGGAAAGTGTACGATGCAAGCAAGGATGAAAATATACCAGCACCGGAAGGACAATATTTCTTTAGATTGCGGGTAAAAAATAAAGAAAATGGTGCCTATCAGTATACCTATCTGCCAGTCAAAATTGATAATCAAAAGCCAGAAATTGTCGCGATTGATACCAATCGTCTAACCAGCCATAGAGAACTGGTCGTTACAGCCAAGGATAATAATAAAGTTTGGGAGGTTCGAGCTAATCTAAATGGAGAAAATCTTCTTGTTGAAAAGGTTGTAGATGATGCAGGTCAACTACATTACCATCTCAAAGAAGTGGAACTGCCACTCGATGCTAAAAATCATCTCCGTGTTGAGGTGATGGATATAGCGGGTAATGTGGTTGCTGTTGAAAAAGACTTAGTGGCGCCTGTAATCCAGTTTAAAAATTTGGAAGATTTGATGGCAACTCGCAGTAAGAAAACTGTAGAAATTAAAGCGAACGTCTCAGCGCAAGTTTCCGATGTGCAGGCTAACTTGGATGCTCAGGCTGTGAATTACTCTCTGGAGAATGGTCAACTATCCCTCCAGATACCAGGACAATCAGATGGACGTCATAGTTTTGAATTAATCTTGAAAGATAAGGATGGCAAGCATATTTACACTAAAACCTTGAATTATTTGGTAGATAATGAAAAGCCGACGATTGAGCTTGATATTGAAGAGGATGAAGAGGTTATCCAGATTGGTAAAAACGGACGCTTTACATTGAAGGGGAAAGTGAGTGATAATGTTAGTCTTCCTAAGGACATCAAACTTTACTATTCCAATCTAGACATTGGTAAGGGAGAGCTGAAAATCATAGATGTAAAAGAAGACGGCAGTTTTGAGCAAGACTTCTTTAAATCTGATTTTCCTAGAGCCATCATGTTAACTGCGGTAGATGAGAAGGGCAATAAATTAAAGGACCTTCGTATCAATACAAGTCCAGAGAGTCTGGATGAGGAGGAGGAAACAGAAGTTCCGATTACTGTCAATAACTGGTTGATTGACCCGATTCGTTTCAATAAAGAAAGTCTTGGTCGTGAGCTAGATAGCGGGTTGGTCGACTTCAAAAAGCAAGAAGATGGGACTTATCTATTTACATTTGAAATAGAAGAAGAAACGGATCAAGCTCATTCTGTGCGCATCAATGGTGGCGAAAAACGCTATTTTGAGGATGGTAAGTTGACCTATCCAGTTACCCTGATTGAAGAGGGTAATGTTGTGGATATAAGTGTGTACAATGAGGCAGATGAGTTGACTTACACGAAGAAATATCAGATGTTGGTTGATACAGAAAATCCTGTTTTACAGCTGGAAAATGAGGTGCTACCATTGGAAAGACAGGTAGTGGATAGTGAAGAAGATGAAGACGAGGAAAATCAGTATGCAGGAGTCCTCCTAGCAGATGCTGATGGGCACTTGACACTTACCGGAAGCGCCAAGGATAATGGAATTTATTGGTCCTTGAAGATCAACGAAGATTTTGTAGCTCGAGGAGGCTTCTGGAGGCAGTATGGAAATAATGAAAAAGCCTTTCGTTATGAGCTACATAGTCTGAAAGACGGGGATACAGTCAAACTTGATTTGAGTGACAGTTTTGGAAATGCTGTTGTGAAGAAATATAAGGTACGGTTAAATGACAAGGAGGTATCTGAGCAGGTTCCTGAAAAAGACCTTCATGTGGAGCAATCAGACAAGGATCAAACCCCTAGCATTCCTATTCCGAAATCGGAAGTGCAGGTACCAATGCCAAAAGAAGAGGATTCACTTGCTCCGCAAACAGAATCCACTGAAATCGCGCTGTTAACTGGCGATACAAGAGAAGATGGTGTGGAGCATTTGGGGAGACTTACAAAACATGAGGAGGCATTAGGAATTTCTGACGAGAGAATAGAGGTGTCCGTACCTCACAGAGAATTCTTTGAAAGAAGCGGAAGAGGAGAGACAGGTGCACTAGCGGCGGATACTAGTGGGAAACTGCCTCAAACTGGGGATAGCCTTGGAAGTGTCTTTATAAGTGCCTTGTTAGGTCTATTTGGTGGAGCTATGGCCCTCGGAAATCTGAAACGAAAAGAATAGCAAAAAACCTAGGGAGATTCCTAGGTTTTTTCGAATATTAAAAGGCGGTAGACGGATTTGAACCGACGATCAAGCTTTTGCAGAGCCGTGCCTTACCACTTGGCTATACCGCCATAACAAAGAATATTGTATCTTAAATCATGGAAATGGTCAAGTGGAAATTTTCGAATCAGCCCAATTTCCAGATTTTACGGTAGACTAGAACTTACTTTGAGAATTTTGGGATAGCAGATTTTTATGAATTTCTCGGTTGTTTTACTTGAAAATAGGCAGGTAATCTGATATACTGATAAAGTTGCTGTGCAACAAATACTCATCTCGGACCAATTGTGGTCTTGTTGCCGAAAGGTTGGGCTGCAAGTCGAAGTTCGGGAGAGGAGAAAAAACAAAAAGGAGAAATACTCATGGCAGTAATTTCAATGAAACAACTTCTTGAGGCTGGTGTACACTTCGGTCACCAAACTCGTCGCTGGAATCCTAAGATGGCTAAATACATCTTCACAGAGCGTAACGGTATCCACGTTATCGACTTGCAACAAACTGTAAAATTGGCTGACCAAGCTTACGAATTCATCCGTGACGCTGCAGCAAACGACGCAGTTATCTTGTTCGTAGGTACTAAAAAACAAGCTGCTGAAGCTGTTAAAGACGAAGCTATCCGCGCTGGTCAATACTTCATCAACCACCGTTGGTTAGGTGGAACTCTTACAAACTGGGGTACAATCCAAAAACGTATCGCTCGTTTGAAAGAAATCAACCGCATGGAAGAAGATGGAACTTTTGAAGTGCTTCCTAAGAAAGAAGTAGCATTGTTGAACAAACAACGTGCTCGTCTTGAAAAATTCTTGGGCGGTATCGCTGACATGCCACGCATTCCAGACGTAATGTTTGTTGTTGACCCACATAAAGAGCAAATCGCTGTTAAAGAAGCTAAGAAATTGGGTATCCCAGTTGTAGCGATGGTTGACACAAACACAGATCCAGATGATATTGATGTTATCATCCCAGCTAACGATGACGCTATCCGCGCTGTTAAATTGATCACAGCTAAAATGGCTGACGCTATCATCGAAGGTAACCAAGGTGAAGACAGTGTAGCAGCAGTTGAAGCTGAATTGGCAGCTGAGGCAGCATCTACAGAATCAATCGAAGAATTGGTTGAAGTTGTAGAAGGAAAATAAGTAACGAAGGCGTTTAGAAATCTGTATGAAAATAGGAAACTGACGCAGTATGCTTGCATACAAGGAAGTTTATCTTTTTCACTAAGATTTTAGCCTGAGTACAATTGAATAAGTAACGAAGGCGTTTAGAAAAGCGTTAGATTTATCTAAATTCTAGCTTTTTAGTCCGAGTACATTCTACATTATTTATCAAACACAAAAACAATCCTAGAGGGGCAGGGCTGAGCCCGCTCCTCTATTTTATAAATACAAACAAGGAGAATAGACATGGCAGAAATTACAGCAGCTCTCGTTAAAGAATTGCGTGAAAAATCAGGTGCAGGCGTTATGGACGCTAAAAAGGCATTGGTTGAAACTGAAGGTGATATCGAAAAAGCGATTGAATTGCTTCGTGAAAAAGGTATGGCTAAGGCAGCTAAGAAAGCTGACCGTGTAGCAGCTGAAGGTTTGACTGGTGTTTACGTTGATGGTAACGTAGCCGCAGTTGTTGAAGTTAACGCTGAAACAGACTTCGTTGCGAAAAATGCTCAATTCGTTGAATTGGTAAACACTACTGCTAAAGTAATTGCAGAAGGTAAACCAGCTGACAACGAAGCAGCTCTTAAATTGGCTATGCCTTCAGGTGAAACCCTTGAAGAAGCATACGTAAACGCAACTGCAACAATCGGTGAGAAAATCTCATTCCGTCGCTTTGCTTTGGTTGAAAAAACAGATGCTCAAGCATTTGGTGCATACCAACACAACGGCGGCCGTATCGGTGTTATCTCAGTTGTTGAAGGTGGCGATGAAACTCTTGCAAAACAAATCTCAATGCACATCGCTGCGATGAAACCAACTGTTCTTTCTTACACTGAATTGGATGAGCAATTCGTTAAAGATGAGTTGGCACAAATCAACCACAAGATCGAACAAGACAACGAAAGCCGTGCAATGGTTGACAAACCAGCATTGCCATTGTTGAAATACGGTTCAAAAGCTCAATTGACTGACGAAGTGATTGCAGCAGCTGAAGAAGCTATCAAAGCAGAATTGGCAGCAGAAGGCAAACCAGAAAAAATCTGGGACAAAATCATCCCAGGTAAAATGGACCGCTTCATGCTTGACAATACTCAAGTTGACCAAGCTTACACACTTCTTGCACAAGTTTACATCATGGACGACAGCAAAACAGTTGAAGCTTACTTGAACTCAGTGAACGCTTCAGTTGTAGAATTTGCTCGTTTCGAAGTGGGTGAAGGTATTGAGAAAGCTTCAAACGACTTTGAAGCAGAAGTTGCAGCTACAATGGCAGCAGCTCTTGGTAAATAACCTCCAATTGTTTGAATAAGATTTTAAACTAGTACTTCCTTCCTATAGCTCCAAATAAATAGTGCTAGAGGAAGGAAGCATTAGCGTTATAAAAAAACACGGAGGATATATGAAAAATATTCATAAATTTAGTCTACTCTTTGTGTTCATTTTGTTTTGTTCTGTATTTGGTTGGAAACAAAATAAGGTGATAGCAGAAGAAGTAGGAACTCAGGTTATTATCCGAAAGTATGCGGAAGGCGACTACTCTAAACTGTTAGAGGGGGCAACTTTAAAATTAACTCAAACAGCAGGCGGTGGCTTCGAAGAAAGAACCTTTGTAAGTAATGCCACAGGAGAGCAAGTAAAGTTACCGGACGGTACTTATGTACTGACTGAAGTGAGTCCGCCTCAAGGTTATGGAATAGCAGAACCTATAACTTTTAAAGTACAGAACGGCAAGGTTCAAGTTCAGAAAAATGGTCAATTTGTTGATAACCCTTATAAAGAGAATGGGACTCCTTTTTCGGCTATTGCGTACAATGACTATTATTTTGAAGAAAATTTAGATACAAAAAATTATGCAAAATTTTATTATGCCAAAAACGCGGATGGAACTCCTCAGGTTGTTTACTGTTTTAATGCAGATTTGCATTCACCTCCGGATTCTTATGATAATGGGGATACTATCGAACCTGATGTAGCAACACTTAGTGAAGTTAAGTTCACGCATATTAAAGGGAATGATTTATTAAAATATGCAGTTTCTCCACGAACTACTGATCCTAATGTATTTTTGACATGGATAAAAAAAGTTATTCACAAAGGCTACAAAGGGACAAACGATAATCTTCCTCAAGACCTGACAGCAACACAATTCCGTGCAGCAACACAGTTAGCAATCTACCATTTTACAGACAGTGCAGATGTAGATAAATGGAAGAGCGAAGATACTCATGGATTTGGTGATATGAATGATGCAACTCTAAAAGTAACAAAAGCGTTGATTGAGTATGCTAAAAATAATGAGAGTGCAGATGGGTTGCCGGATTTAGATTTTTTTGTTCCAAGTAATAACGGCTATCAGTCACTCATCGGTACGCAGTATCATCCAGATGCATTGGTTGATGTGATTCGAATGGAAGACAAAAAAGGAGTTGTTGTACCTACGACGCACAAGTTGCAAATTTCTAAAAAGGTTACAGGGACAGCTTCGGATAAGTCAAAAGACTTCTATTTTGAAGTAGAGCTGAAAGATGCAGCCGGTCAACCATTAGCAGGAGAATATAAAGTCAAAATTACAGGAAGTGAAGAAAATGCTGAACTAACATTGAAAAATGGTAGAATCTCCTTCCCGTTGAGAGATAATGAGACTGCTGAAATTTTAAATATTCCAACAAATTACACATATACTATAAGAGAACTTGTATCTGATGATTATAAAACAACGATTAGTGTTGATTCAGAGTCAGAACAACTTGTTGGAACAAAAGAGATTACAAGGAGCGCTGTTTCCACAGATGTTGCTGTGGTGTTTGAAAATAATAAAGAAATTGTTGTACCGACAGGAATTTCTGATAATACCAATATATATCAAATGATGTTTGGTCTGGCTATGGTAGCTATTGTATCGACCATATTTGTCAGCTTTAAAAGAAAATAAAAACGTATGGGTAAAAGAAGGAATAATCCTATTCAAAAAGATGATAAAAATCAGTCGCGAGAAGGTAGACAAGGATTGAAAAAATTTATTACTAAGTGTGCTGTAATAGCAGGGATAGGATACATTTTTCTAAACTTTGTCGTAGGAGTGATTTTTGTAAAAAATATTCACATGTTTCCAAATTTAAAAGTTGGTGATCTGGCGATATATTCAAGAATTTATGACAATATAAAAATTAATGATGTTGTTGTTTATCAAGAAGAAGATTACGAACGTGTAGGACGTGTAGTTGCGCAGTCAGGTGATATTGTTGATATTACAGATAAGGGAGAATTGATGGTGAATGGTCATGTTCGCGAAGAAGAGCTTCCCTATCAAACTTCAGCCCATTCAAGTGGTGTTAGCTATCCCTATGAAATTCCTGCGGGAAGCTACTTTGTTCTGTATGATTTTAGAAAAGAACAAACGGATAGTCGATTTATTGGAGCAATTCCTATAAATAAAATAAAAGGAGTTGTGACTACACTCATCAGAGTGAGAGATATTTAAAAATAGAAGGAGAATATAAAATGAAGAAGTATAGTTTTTTAGTATCAGGTTTGGCATTGATGATGCTTGCTACAGGAACAGTTAAGGCGGAGGAGACTCCAGTAGTGAATGGTTCGTCATTACAGGTAACTAAGTCATTTGGTTTGACAGAGGGTGTTTTGTCACCAGCTACAGATTTTACTTTTTCTATCACTCCACAGAATGTAGCTGATTCAACTGAAACAAAAGATGGCTTAACGGTGTATTCAGGTATTGTAAATGATATGGTAACTCAGAAAACTATTTCATACTCTAATACTGATACTATGGAAACTAAAGATAAAACTACAGATTTTGATTTTTCTGGCGTGAATTATCCAAAACCAGGGGTGTATCGTTATTTAGTGACAGAAACTTCTGGAAATACTCCAGGTGTAACTTATTCTAACAAGAAATATGTAGTTGATGTTTATGTATTGAGTGAAGGCGATACAATTAAACCTAAGTATATTATTTCACGTCAAGAAGGCAGTGAAGCTAAGGAACCAATTAAGTTTGATAACGCCTTGAAAACAACAGCGTTAACTGTGACAAAAAAAGTGACTGGTAATGCTGGTGATAAGAATAAGGAATTTGAATTTAAACTTACTTTAACAGCTAACGAACTTTATAAATCAGGATCAATTGAAGCTAAAATCAACAAGAAAGGCGACCTTGTTGATAGTAAGCAGTTCTCAATTGGGGAAAACACCTTTAAACTAAAAGACGGTGAAAGACTAGATATTGCTAAGTTACCAATTGGAGTTACCTACAAAGTAGAAGAAATTGGCTCAGAAGATTATCAGAAGACAGCGACAATTGATAAAGATACGAACGATGGTGTTGACAAACAGGAAGCATATGCATTTGCTGAACAAACTTCAGATGCTACCTCAGATGCAATCGTTGTAACAAATAATAAAAACATTAATACGCCGACAGGTGTTGCGATGGCAATTGCTCCATATGCTGTTATGACACTAGTTGGTATCGGTGGAGTTCTATACTTTGTTAAAAATAAAAAAGCTTAATCAATGCTAATGTTATATGTATGCCTTAATTAAGTGGTTAAACTGGATAATTGATAGATGTTTGTTACTGTTCTGTTTTCTAATTTTGGGACTCGCTTTGTTAGGTTTGTATAGTAATTATTTTCTATATCATAATGCAAGCGCAGCTAATTACCAAAGTTATAAAGAGAATGAAATTGATTTTGAAAAGCTTCTACACTTAAATTCTGAAGTAATAGGATGGTTAGAAGTAAAGGGAACAAATATTGATTATCCTCTTGTTCAAGGAAAAACAAACTTAGACTATATTAATAAGTCAGTAGAGGGAGAATATTCCCTCTCTGGCAGTGTTTTCCTTGATCATCGTAATCAATCTAGCTTTAATGATGTTTATTCCATTATCTATGCCCACCATATGGCAGGAGATGTCATGTTTGGGGAATTGCCAAAGTTTTGTAACGCAGATTATTTTAAAGATCATAAAACTGCGACACTTTTTCTCCCAGATGGTTCTTCTAAAACAATATCATTTTTTGCATGTGTGAAGACAGATGCTTTTGATGAAATGATGTTTAATCCGACTGGAATTGATGAACAGAGGTTTGAGAATTTACTAGCTCATATAAAAACGAAATCAGTTCAATATCGAGATTTAAAGATGACGAAACAAAATAGATTAGTTGCGTTGTCGACTTGTGAAGATACAGAAACAGATGGTAGAATATTGGTTTTAGGGATAATTTAAAGCATTTGATATTAGTATAGAATAATGGAGCTATATATGAAGAAAATATTCACTCTGTTACTTGTTTTTTTAGGGGTGGTTTTAGGAACAAATCATGTGGTCAATGCAGTTTCTGCTGAACAATCCGTTGTTACTGAAATTGTTTTCAAAAACCAGTTAGTGACTCAGAATGGAAAACCCCTCCCTAATGGAAAGTTTACTTTTATTTTGACTCCAGAAGATCCTAGCTTTCCCCTACCTAAAGAAGGGACAAAAGTAACAGTTGACGGAGAAGAAGAGGGACGTTTTTCAAATTTAACCTATACAACACCTGGTAAGTACACATATATACTTTCTCAGGAAGATAATGGTTTAGAAGGTTATATTTTTGACCAGACAAAATATCGAGTTACTGTTCTTGTTTCAGTGGATGAAGTGACAGCTCAATTACGTACATCAATAGTTGCTTCAGAAATGAATCAAGATAAGAAAACTGAACTTCTCTTTAAAACTATTTATACCTCTGAAGAAAATAAAGTTGCTGACAACAAAAAAGTTGCTAACAACACAAAAGTTCTGCCTCAAACAGGAGAAAAAACTACTAAAGAGATTTTCTTATTGGGTGTAATGCTTATTGCTTTATCTATTGGTTTAATAGTATATAAGAGAGCATTTTAAGTTATATTGTGATGTAATCAAGTTGTAATAAAGATGGTAAAAGTTTTGGCTTTTTGGCCAATGCTTCAAACCAAAATAAAGTCGTTAGAATTGTACTTCTAATGGCTTTTTCTTTTTTGTAAAATCGGTCTTAGGGCGGATGTCGGATATATTTGGTTAGGTTATACTAGTATCAATCCTAAATATTTTTCATAATCTCCTTAAAAAGCACCTGTCTTGTGGTCGGTGCTTTTTTGTCTGTTATGTATTAGTCCTCAATAAAAGCCACAATTTCTTCTTCCGTCATGCTGGAGTCGCAGCGGACTTGGATGCCAGTAGGTTTAGCGACCAAAAGACCTGGAACAGTTGGGACTTGGTAGTGGTCGCGAAGGGCCTGGAGTTCTGGACTGATTTGGCTAGAGTCGAGGAAGTGGACGGTCACTTGCTTGTCTTGGGCGACCTTATGGAGTTTTGGCGCAAAGCGGTTGCAGTAAGGACAGGTTGCTCGTCCGATGAAGAGAACAGCCCCCTCTTTTGCAGCTAGAAGGTTCTGTGCCTGCTCCACAGTCACACTTGTAAAGTCTTGAATGTAATCTTGAAAGTTCATGGTATAAGATATAAAGGGCCTTAAGCGGATACAGACAAAATAGGAAACAGAACGATGACTAGTTCTCGTTTATCTTTTTGGCCTCGTCCGTAGCCCGTATTCAGTTCAACCAAATACGGAGACCCTAGTCCTTTCTATTTTTCTTTTATTATAGGATAAAGCAGAGCAGATTTCAAAATTCTGCTACGCTAGTTGCTAGGCTTTTGCTTTCAAAATTCGTCATTTTAAGGTATAATGGTCAAAGATAGTCAAAGAAAGAGGCGATACTATGGCGATGAAGAATACATCGGATTATATAGAAGAGCATATCAAAGCCATCTTGGACCAAGTCAGTGTAGCTGAGTTGCGTCGAAGTGAATTGGCCAGTCGGTTTGAAGTGGTGCCAAGTCAGATTAACTACGTCATTAAAACCCGTTTTACAGCCAGCCGTGGCTATATTGTGGAAAGCAAGCGTGGTGGTGGTGGTTATATCCGAATTGGGCGGATTACCTTTTCGGATAAGCACGAACTGGTCCATGATTTGTTAAACAATATGGGTGAGCAGTTGTCTGCGACGGTTTATGCGGATATTTTACAGCTCCTTTTTGATGAAGGATTGATGACAGAACGAGAAGGCAATCTCTTTTTGTCCACAGGATCTGATGAAATATTAGGAAAAGATGCAAGTACTATTCGAGCACGCATGATGCGTCAAATACTACGACGTTTAGATAGGAAAGAGGAATAATTCATGAAAATTTCAACTGGTTTACAACGGGTTTTTGAAGATGCCCAGTTAGTGGCCCAACGTTATGCCTGTGATTACTTGGAAACCTGGCATGTGCTCTTGTCTTTCGTTATCAACCATGATACAGTCGCCGGCGCTGTTTTGGCAGAATATCCTATTTCAATTTCTGACTATGAACATGCAACTTTTGTTGTGACCGACAAGGTCTATCGTGAAGAGTTGGATAGTTTTCGTATTTTACCATCTTCTAAACGTTTGGATGAAACGGCTAGTTTTGCCAAGAAAATTGCAGAAGTCGTCAAGGCTAAGGAGCTGGGAACAGAGCATTTGTTTATGGCTATGTTGTTGGACAAGCGGTCAACGGCTAGTCAGATTTTGGACAAGGTAGGTTTTTATTTTGAAGACTCAGATGATAAGTTTCGTTTTTTGGACTTGCGTAAAAACTTGGAGGCACGTGCGGGATTTACCAAAGAGGACCTTAAAGCTATCCGCAGTGTGATGAAGGGTGGTAAAGCCAAACCTACTAATATGGGACAGATGATGGGAATGCCCCCAGCACCTCAAAGTGGTGGATTAGAAGACTACACTCGTGATTTGACAGCTTTGGCGCGTGAAGGGAAGATTGAACCTGTCATCGGTCGAGACGCTGAGATTGCACGGATGATCCAAATTCTATCACGTAAAACCAAGAACAACCCAGTTCTAGTTGGTGATGCTGGTGTCGGAAAAACTGCACTTGCTTTGGGTCTTGCTCAACGTGTTGCTGCAGGTGATGTCCCTGTCAGCTTGGCTAAGATGCGGGTTTTGGAACTTGACTTAATGAACGTTATCGCTGGAACTCGTTTCCGTGGTGATTTCGAAGAGCGGATGAATAATATCATCAACGACATCGAGGAAGATGGTCAGGTCATCCTCTTCATCGATGAGTTGCATACCATTATGGGTTCAGGGTCAGGGATTGATTCGACCTTGGATGCAGCCAATATCCTCAAACCAGCTCTTGCTCGTGGCACCCTCCGTACGGTCGGAGCGACAACTCAGACAGAGTATCAAAAGCATATTGAGAAAGACGCAGCCCTGGTTCGTCGTTTTGCCAAAGTGACCATTGAAGAGCCGACAGTGGAAGATAGCATTGCCATTTTGACTGGTTTAAAAGGTACTTTTGAGAAATACCACAGGGTCCGTATTGGAGATACTGCTGTTGAAACTGCTGTGACCTACGCTAAGCGGTATTTGACCAGTAAAAACCTGCCAGATTCTGCCATTGATCTGCTGGATGAAGCCAGTGCAACGGTACAAAATCGAGTGAAAGGGCAGGTTGAGGAAACAGGACTGACGAGTATTGACAAGGCCTTGATGGATAAAAAATATAAGACTGTCAGCAAGCTTTTGATTAAAACGAAAGAAGATGCCGAGGCTAGTCAAAACTATGACCTTGAAGTAACAGAAGAAGATGTTTTAGAAACACTTAGCCGCTTGTCAGGTATTCCTGTAGCCAAGCTCAGTCAGTCAGATACCAAGAAATATCTGAATTTGGAAGCAGAACTGCATAAACGTGTCATCGGTCAAGAAGAAGCTATTTCTGCAGTTAGCAGAGCTATTCGCCGTAATCAGTCAGGGATTCGTACAGGTCGCAGACCGATTGGTTCCTTTATGTTCTTGGGGCCAACTGGTGTCGGTAAGACTGAGCTTGCTAAAGCCTTGGCAGAGGTTCTCTTTGATGACGAATCTGCTCTTATCCGTTTTGATATGTCTGAATACATGGAGAAATTCGCAGCCAGTCGTCTCAATGGAGCGCCTCCGGGCTACGTGGGCTATGAGGAAGGTGGCGAATTGACAGAAAAAGTTCGTAACAAACCTTATTCTGTTCTTCTTTTTGATGAGGTTGAAAAGGCTCATCCAGATATTTTCAATGTTCTTTTGCAGGTCTTGGATGATGGTGTTCTGACAGACAGTAAGGGACGTAGGGTTGATTTCTCAAATACCATTATTATCATGACGTCAAACCTTGGAGCAACAGCCCTTCGTGATGATAAGACAGTTGGTTTTGGTGCCCTTGATTTATCTAAGGACCACAAGGAAGTGGAGAAACGCATTTTTGAGGAATTGAAAAAAGCCTATCGTCCAGAATTTATCAACCGTATTGACGAGAAAGTTGTCTTCCATAGCCTAACGGAAACTCATATGCAGGATGTTGTCAAGGTCATGATTAAACCTTTGTTGGCTGTAACAGCTGAGAAAGGAATTAACCTTAAACTGCAACCGTCAGCCCTCAAGTTATTGGCTAAACAAGGTTATGACCCAGAAATGGGAGCTCGTCCTCTTCGTAGACTCTTACAAACCAAATTGGAAGATCCGTTGGCAGAAATGTTACTCCGTGGTGACTTGGCTACTGGTTCGACCTTGAAGGTTGGGGTCAAGGGCGAAGAACTCAAGTTTGGTGTGGTAAAGGGATAAGGAGTGCTTGTTGTTGCTATCCTTTCCAGATGCAGAATTGTTCTTCCGTTTTGAAAAAAGGATAAAATAGGGAGTGAGAAAGAACTCGACTAGTCTAAAAAAGAGTTCCCCTCACCTCCAAACAGTAGGTTCGGGCTAAAATAGTCCACTGGACTAATTTACTCCCACCCCCGCACAGCTCACAAGGTTCAGTGAACCTTGTGAGGTTGGAAATGAAGCGAACTCTGTTCGCATCAGTCGTAGTGGTCAGATTTGGAGTGTAAAACACGAATTGATGAGATTTGCTTTGCAAATCTTATCTCCAACCTTTAACAGTCCACTGGACTGTTAAACCCAATCAACCACTGCGCTAAGATGTTGACACGAACTCTGAGAAGAGGTGCTGGGCTTCTTGCTCGCCTCTTTA
The DNA here is from genome assembly GCF_044427255.1 of Streptococcus sp. 2021WUSS126. Taxonomy (NCBI): domain Bacteria; kingdom Bacillati; phylum Bacillota; class Bacilli; order Lactobacillales; family Streptococcaceae; genus Streptococcus; species Streptococcus sp. 2021WUSS126. The sequence goes on from NZ_JAOTGI010000001.1 coordinate 208,478, forward strand.
GCAAGTAGAAAGGAAATCTATGAATCAAACCATAGCTGTTGTTTTCGGAACCTTTGCTCCCATGCACAAGGGACATTTGGATTTGATCGAGCGAGCAAAGTTGGCCTGTGGTCAGGTTTGTATTGTGGTGTCAGGATATGACAAGGACCGTGGGGATTTGATTGGTTTAGATTTGACCAAACGATTTCAATTTGCTCAAGGGCAGTTTGAGGGTGATGATTTGGTCAGAGTTTGTGCCTTGGATGAAACGGACTTGCCTCCCTATCCAGATGGTTGGGACCTTTGGTTAGAACGCTTGCTTGGTTTATTGGATTTGTCTGAACATCAAGTACCAGTCTTCTATGTGTCTGAGGAAGAATACGCTCAGGAACTGCAAAGTCGAGGCTATCAAGCTCATTATAGTCCTAGAAAATTTGGCATTTCAGCGACCCTCATTCGTGAACATCCAGAGAAGTATCGAGACTATATTACCCCTGCCTTTGTTGACTTTTTTGCTGAGCAGGAATAATGTAATCATACAGAAAAAACGCATAAAATCAGGTTATAACCCTGGATTTATGCGTTTTTTTATCGGTTTAATGTTAGTGAATGCCACTCTATTCAGATTTTCTTATACTCAATGAAAATCAAAATTAGGCTTGCTCCAAAGGTTCGGGGAACCTTTGGAGGTTGGAAATAGGCGAACGAAGTTCGTTTCACTCTGACGCAGATAGAACCCTGTTACTATTTTATTTCAAGGTAACAGGCTGAAAGGCTCCACTGGAGCCTTTTACTCATCAAAATCAAGTCAACAACGGCTGAGTTTGATTTTCGAAGAGTATTACTTAGTAATCCGTTCTTGATAGGCCTCTCTAGCTTGGTCAAAGAGTTCTTGGACCTGCTCGATAGTCTCTGCTCGGGCAACGGCACCACGGATTTTGGCAGCACCTGCTGAACCACGGAGGTAGTGAGGGGCAAGACCACGGAATTCACGTACGGCAATGGATTCGCCTTTGAGATTGGTCAATCGGGTCAGGTGGTCGAAGGCGACATTGAGTTTGTCATCGAAGGAGAGGTCGGGCAGGACTTCTCCTGTTTCAAGATAGTGGTTGATTTGGTTGAAGATGTATGGATTTCCCATAGCAGTCCGTCCGACCATGACGGCATCAGCTCCGACTTCCTCAATTCGCTGGCGGGCATCTTGGACAGTGCGGATGTCGCCGTTTGCGATGAAAGGAATCTTGGTCAGGCTGCTGGCTACCTTGGTGAGGGTTTCCAGGTCAACGGTTCCTGTGTACATCTGCTCGCGGGTCCGTCCGTGCATGGCTAGGGCAGACACACCGGCACTTTCTGCGGCCAGGGCATTTTCGACCGCTAGGTCGGTATTGTTCCAACCCGTCCGCATTTTAACAGTCAAGGGAATATCGAGGACTGAGGTCACTTCCTTGATGATGTGGTAAATCTTGTCGGGGTCCTTGAGCCACTTGGCACCAGCTTCGTTTTTAACGACCTTGTTGACAGGGCAGCCCATGTTAATATCTACGATATTAGCCTTGGTGTTGGTTTGGATAAAGTCGGCAGCCCGTTTTAGTCCTTCGGCATCGCCGCCGAAAAGCTGGATAGACATAGGGTATTCGTTGTCGTCGATATGGAGCATATGGAGGGTCTTCTCGTTGTTGTAGAGAAGGCCTTTTTCAGAAATCATTTCCATAACGACCAGGCCTGCGCCCATTTCCTTGGCAATGGTGCGGAAGGCCGAGTTGGTCACGCCAGCCATTGGGGCCAGCACGCAGCGATTGGGGATTTCCACATCACCAATCATGAAAGGGGTATTGAGATTAGCCATTGATGAGTTCCTCCAAATCGTTTTCGTCAAAGTGGTAATGGGTCTGGCAGAATTGACAGGTGATGTCCACGCCCTTGTCCTCGTCTTTCATCTCTTGCAGATCCGTTTTTGGCAGGCTGGCTAGAGCATCGAGGAAGCGGTCTTTAGAGCAGTCGCAGACAAAGCCGATTTCTTCTTCGGAGAGGCGTTTGAAGTCGTCGTCGCCATAAATGGCGGATAGCAGAGCTTCTATATGGTTTTCAGAAGCCAGCAAGCTTGAAATGGCAGGCATTTCTTGGATACGTTTCTCGAAACGGGCAATTTCAGCCTCGGTTGCACCTGGTAAAACTTGCAACAAGAATCCGCCAGCTACCTTGACCTTGTCTTCTTCGTCTAATAACACGTTCAATCCCACTGCTGAAGGTGTCTGCTGGCTGTCTGTCAGGAAGTAGGCAAAATCTTCACCGATCTCACCAGAAATCAAGGGTGTCATGGAATTGTAGGGGTGACCTGTTCCGTAGTCTGTGATAACCAGGAATTGACCATTGCCCACAAGAGGCCCAACGATGACTTCGCCAGTCGCTGTCCGTTTGTAGTCCAAGTCTGGATTTTGAATGTAGCCCTTGACCTGACCTTTGGTATTGGCAACGGAGATGATAGCCCCAACAGCACCGCTAGCCAAGATTTTCAGGGTAATTTTTGTATCGCCTTTTTCATTGGCAGCCAAGATCTGATTGGCAATGAGAGTGCGGCCCAGAGCAACGGTGGATGACGCCATAGTATCGTGTTTTTCTTGGGCTGTTTTTACGGTTTCTGTGCTATCTAGCACAAAGGCACGGAAATGCCCGCTTTTTGATAGTGTTTTAATAATTTTATCCATAACTTTAATTATAGCACAAGTGGAGGTGGAGCAGTAGAAAAATGAGCCTGAAAGTCATGCTTTCAAGCTCGAAAAATGATTAGGATTCTTTTTGTTTTTTGACAAGGCAGGCACTCAAGATTACGAGACCGATTGTGATAAGTACAAAGCTTGTTTCTCCTCCTGTCTTTGGAAGGATTTTCTTTTGACTGTTTTTGGCAGTAGGGGTCACGGTTGTTTGTCCCTTGTCTGTAGCGCCAGAACGGTCATCAGCGTTTACAGTTGTTTGAACAGAGGTTGAAGGATTTGTTGGCTTGTTATTGTTGGGCGTACCATTGTCATCACTATTGTTGACTGTTCCTGAGTCATCTGTCTGCTTGTCGCTTGGTTCTGGTTGAGTTGGTTCTTGCGCCTTTGTCACATCCAGTTGTACCAATAGCGGATCGTGGTCAGAAGCTCTGCCATGTTCTTCCATAAAGGCTGAATTGACATGGACCATATCAAAGGCATAGCGCTCCAATAAGTTAGTTGATACTAGCATATTGTCAAGAGACTGATTGTTTCCGTTATAGAAGTAAGAGAAGCGATCGGATGCATCGTGACGACTAACGAGGTTAGCCATTCCTCCTGTTTCTAAAATTTCGATGGTTTTAGTAAATTCGTAGTCATTGAAGTCGCCTAGCATAACGATATTAGCATTTGGATTTTGAGTTAAACCTGCTTTTGTAAAGTCAGCGATAATTTGTGCTAGTATGTGGCGTTTTTCTTCGGACTTGAAGCTGACAGGTTGGATTTTTCCGTAGAGACCATTGTCACCGCGTTTTGAGTTGAGATGGTTGGCAAGGACAACGACTTTCTCGCCTTTGAAGACGAATTCAGCTGCAAGTGTTTTGCGGACAGCAGCCCAAGCAGGGTTGATTGGGTCGATTCGGCCCAAGCTGAGATTGAGTTCGCCGTTTTCCCATGCAACTGCCTGTGTTGCGGTACCGATTGGTTTGTCAGATAGGCTGACACGTTTTGAGTTGTAGAGGAAGCCGACGCGAATATTGCCTCCCTCTTGTCCGCCGTCTTTGTTGTTTTCGGGAGCAATATCCACATAGGTATAGGTTGGTCCGCCGGCTGCTTGAATGGCTGCAATCAGGCGCTCAGCGCTCTTACTAGCATCAGTTGTGCCGTCGTTTGTAGCACCGTTGTTGTCCTGCACTTCAATCAATCCGATAATGTCTGGAGAATGTAGGTCTGAAACAAAGGATTTGGCAATGCGTTGGACTTTAGCATCTGATGTTGACTTACTGTCAGCAGAGAAGTTTTCAATGTTATAAGAAGCGATAGTCAGCTTGTCATCATTTGGGATAATAGTTGTTGTTTCTGGTTTTGTAGTTCCTTCGTGCAAGGTTGGAAGGGTGCTATCATCCACATAGACCTTATAATTGGTGTAAGAGTAGGTAACTGGTCCAGCAATACGACCGGTGAAATAGTCTCCTGATTTGACGATCTGTTTTCCATTTTTCAAAAGTAGGGGAATGATATTGGTATTATTCCCTTCAGGGCGAAGGTTGACGCCTCCAACATTGTTTAAAGGAAGTTGACTAGTGGCAGGAGTGACATAGATTTCCTTGTTTTTTAGTGGGCCGAGGATTTTTGCATCATCAACGGCAACCACCATGCCTTCAACGGATTCCCAGAAATCGAGCGCATCTTGTTCTGGATCAAATTGAGCCAAACCGTCGTTGTCGATAATATCTGCTGGGATGGTCCGGTCAAGACCAAGGACTATAGGAGATGGTACAGGTGCAGTCCCATCCACAGTTACTTCAGTAGCTCGAATTTGTGTGATGGTTAAGTCTGTTTTGTCACGTTCAGCATACCCTCTGCCCTGGTATTCTTCTACTCGTCCTGCGATAGTGACAAGATCTCCTACTTTGACATTTGTTTTTAATTTGTCAGTAAAGATGTTAATACCGTCAGATGTTTTGACGTCTCCATCTGGGGTGACATCTTGCACGTAGAAGTTATTGGCAGAGGTAACGTAGGTTACTACGACATTTTTAAGCATAACAGATTGATTCACCAGAGGTGACTGGTGACTTGCACCTTGAATGCGACCGACTGTTACAGCTTCGGTCTTTCCTGGTCCTGCTTCCGTCGTTGCCTTTTCAATGACTTCAAAATGAGAGAGGTCAAATGGTTTTAATTGTATTTTTCCGTTATAGGTGGATAAAATAGCGGTTAGATTAATCTTATCTCCCTTGTTGATACGGTTCAAAAGATCCGCCGTTTTGATGCCTGTTCGACTGTCTAAACGTACATCCACAGTTTGTCCTTCAGAGTCAGTTACGGTAAAGGTAGAATTTTGATAGCTATCACTTTGAATATCTCCGACAGTCAAGTTTTTTAGAGAAACTAGTGTTGCCTGTGCTTGCGTCGTCAACTGAGCAATGTTTGTTTCTGTAATAGGAGTGTTGAAATTCTCAGATATAGCCTTGTGGTTGCTAACTGTGGTTAGTTGGAGTTCGCCTTTATACTCACCCAATGTTCCTGTTAATTGAATGGTATCACCAGGCTGATAGCCCAAGGCAGCCCCAGGGTAGATATAGATACCCGCACCGTCAGAGCCTTGGAGGTAAAAACCATTTCCTCCCCAACCGTTTACTAGGCTAATAATTTTACCAGAGACTGTGTACTCTGTTCCTTGTGCACCAGAACGAACAGTAGCAATCGGTGTAGAAACAAGGTCACTTGGTTTGGTAGCTGTATTTTCACTTGTTGGTGGCTGAACATTAGTAGAAGATGAATCTACGATTTCAATCGCTGTAGCTGGTTTGATCCCAGCTCGCTTCATGTATGTATCGCTAGTTCCTGTGATGCGAACCAATTTTCCGACTAGTTCGGGATGATCAACGAGGTTGAATTGGCTGCGAAGTGGTTCCTTTAGTTGAATAGGGATAGTGTCGGCAGCCGCAGTATCCATGCTTGCACCAAGGGCTAGATTTGTTTTGTTAGTAGCGTCAAAAGCAGTTCCGCTACTATTAAGTGGTGCAATAAGATAGCCTTGTATCGTGACTTCCGACTTAGTTATTGCAAGTGACGGATAATTCTCTATCGCCACTTCAGTAGCGTGCACAGATGGTATGGGCGACGTAGCAAGACTAAACAAGAGTCCGGCTGTTACCGCTACAGAACCTACGGTATAGAAGAGAGAACGGTTTCTAATCTTCATATAAAACTCCTTTTTGTTATATATGGACGTCATAAAAACGTCTGCAGTTGTTATATACATATAGTTTAACAGAAAATGAGTCGTTTGGAATACTTTTTTTAGATATAATACGGATATTTTTAAAAATTCAAATGAAATAGTAAAAATAAATTGGAAAACGAAACAAAAGACGAACAAAATGATTAAGTGATGGGAATTGGTTCACAAAAAAGCACCGAGATATAAATGATTATCTCGGTGTCTTATTCGTTTTGTTTAACATTAGTTGGGAGTTTTTGTGAAGGAACAAAGGGGCAAAGCAGATATATAGTCCTTTAGTTGACTTTTTTTACTTCGACGCAAGAGGAACTCCGTTTCTGGATTTCCCGCTTCAAACAATCCACTGGTTTGTTTGAACTCGCTTTGCCGTACTTTATAGAGAGGCAAGTCTTATTTCCAACTGAGGCTGGGCAAAAAGCCCAGGACCACTACTCAGAGTTCGTGTCAACATCTCAGCGCAGTGGTTGATTGACAGATTTGTTCGTGTTTTGCACTCCAAATCTGGCCATTACGACTGTTGCGAACAAAGTTCGCTTCATCTCCAACCTCCAAAGGTTCCCCGAACCTTTGGAGCTATGCGGGGGTGGGAGTGAAACAGTCTGGGGATAGACTGTTTCAGCTCAACAACTTAAAACGAAAAATTGTTGACGAACTCTTTTTATCTTGGTCGAGTTCTTTCCCACTCCCAGCAACCTGCCGCTATTGAGGCGAACGTGCTTTGCCCTATCTCCAGCCTTCAAAAGTTCCACGAATCTTTGAAGTAAGTACTAACAAAGTAAGGAAAATGGAAAACTATAGCTCTGGAAACAATTTTTTTAAAATCTTCGGTGTGATGCTCTGCCCAGGTCCTGCGTAGGTGTAGGTGTGCAGGTACATGGCAGGGTTGAAGTTGAGCTCGATACAGGTGCAGTTGGGCTCGTCCTTACTGGCTGGCTTGGTGCGGTCGGGGATAATCAAGTCCACACCACAGGCCCAAGCTCCCATAGCAGTCGCCATATCGGCAGCCAGTTGCTTGTAGGACTCGTCCATCTGGTCGGTCATATCGATGGAGTCGCCACCCGTTGAGATATTGGAATTGCCACGCAGAAAGGCTTGAACGCCCTCTGGCAAAACTGTATCGGGCGTGTAGCCTTGTTGCTCCAACATAAGCAGTTCGATGTCGCCCAAGTTAATGATTTCCAGCGGTGAACGGTGGTCACGCCCACGCAGTGGATCTTGGTTTTTTTGGTCCACCAATTCACGGATAGTTGAGCTACCGTCCCCCACGACATTGGCTGCGACGCGGAGCAGGACAGCCTCGCACTTGCCGTCCAAGATGAAGAAACGGTACTCGGTCCCCGCCACGAATTCCTCTACTAGTACATGGCTATCTTCTGAAAAGGCGATGTCCAGGGCTTTTTCATAGTCCGCAAGGCTGGCTGGCTCCTGGAAGATAGAGATGCCTAGGCCGAAGTTGGTGGATTTTGGTTTGACAACAATAGCAGAGCTGGCTACCTGTCCGTAATACCGCAGGGCGTCTGTCTTGTTTGCAAATTCAGCTCCCGCAGGTACTGGAAAACCAGCCTGGTCCAAGATTTTCTTAGTCACGACCTTGTTGGCCATGGCGAGAGGAATAACGTAGTTGTCCTTGGAGGTCATGTTACCATTTTTGATGTACTCGACATGGTCGCCATGCCAGAGTTTGAGAAACTGGTCTTCTTCATCCAAAATCTCCACGTTCAAGCCCAGTTGAATGGCGTCGAAGAGAATCATCTGGGTGGAGAGTTCCATGTTTTCATAGCCCTTGAGGGCGTAAGGGGCTGTCCAAGCATAATCATGGAATACTTGTCCTTGCTGCTGACCAAACTTTTCTAGAGACCCATCTTCAACCTGCTCTGCTATTTTTCCGGAAAGGGTCAGATGTGGGTCTTGAAGAGCGGCTTCCACATGTGCAATGAGCTGGCCATAGTAGTCATCCAGTCCAAAGTGGGCAACTATGGCTTTCATGGCCGTCAAGATTGGCGTGGCATCGGCATCGCTAGGTAGAGGTGTGTGTGGGTGGCTAAGGGCGATGAGGTTGTTAAGTTTATCTGCTTTTGCTAGGGTGTTATCAACATCTGTCAGTTGGTCTAGCCAAAGAAGAGATAAGATAAAGAGGTGGACTGTATCAAGGGTTTCCTGACTAATAGCAAGCGGGTCATAGGGGTTAAGGTCGAAGGAACGGAATTCTAAATAAGAAATCCCCTTGCTGAGGTAGTCACGGCTAGTCTTGGCACCACGGAGGCGGACAGCTGAGTAAAATTCCTTCTCAGCGGATAGTTGACCAGACTGGACAGCTTGTTCGATGTCATCCACGTACTGTTCGAGAGAAGAAAAGGAAATATGAACATCATCGGAGTTGACATAGCCGTACTTGGAATTACGAATGGAACGGACGCAACCGACTTCCGTAGTTAGGAATCCTTTTTCGGCTAGGCTACTTGCCCCATATAGGTAGGTTAAGAGCCAACGATAGTTGAGGAAGTTTTGTGCTAATTTGAGGTAGAGGGTATTTTTGAATGCGATAAAGTCTGTTTCCTCGCTTAATTCAAAAAGTTGTTGGGTTAGGTCTTTTCCTAATTCAAAATTATAATGGATGCCGGACATAGACTGGACGAGCTTGCCATAGCGTTCCCCCAAACCGACACGATATTGGTACTCATAGTCGCTCTCCAGTTGGGCAATTTGGATTTCCTCTTCTGAAATCATAGGTGGCATGGATAGGGGCCAGAGGTATTCTTGCTTATCCATAGAACGTGCGGCAGCATCTGTAATGGCTCCCAGTAGGCGACGAGCTTCCTTAGTCGACTGAGCGATTGGTGTAATCAACTCTAACTGTGGCTCGCTGTAGTCTGTCTGGATATAGGGGTGGAAGCTACGAGAACCCAGTTTATGAGGATGGGGAGTTTGTGCAACTCTGTGGTTTGAATTGATGCGAAGTGATTCGCGCTCAATTCCAAAAGTAGCCTGAAGAATGGGGCTGTTTGGTAATAATTTTTGTAACATACTAAGTCCTTTATATTTCTGTCAAAGTCTTATTCCAATTTTATCTAGATTGGAGGGCAAATACAAATTTCTGCTACGTTTTTCGTGAAAAATGTACTGAAAATCACGGAAAGCAAACAAAGACTTCGGATTTCTCTGTTAAAAGCATATTTACACATGTCTATCTCGTGTGTTTAATCGGATTTTTTTGAAATATGCTTTTTAAAAAATAAAAACATTCGCTATATATGAAATTATTGGAATTTCTTGAAAAAATGTTCGTTTTTTGATAGAATAGTGTGTAAAACGAAACTTGCAGGTGAGATTCCTGCCAGAAGTAGAAGAAAGGCTGGGCTGGTTAGCCAGTTCAGAGAAAGAGTGAATATGACATCAGTAGTTGTTGTAGGAACCCAGTGGGGCGACGAAGGTAAGGGTAAAATTACAGACTTCTTGTCTGCTAATGCTGAAGTAATCGCACGTTATCAAGGTGGTGATAACGCTGGACACACTATCGTTATCGATGGCACTAAGTATAAATTGCACTTGATTCCGTCAGGAATCTTCTTCCCAGAAAAGATTTCTGTAATCGGTAATGGTGTGGTTGTCAATCCAAAATCTTTGGTGAAGGAAATCAACTATCTCCATGATTCAGGTGTAACAACAGATAATTTGAGGATTTCAGACCGCGCACATGTCATCTTGCCTTACCACATCAAATTGGACCAGTTGCAAGAAGAGTCTAAAGGTGAGAACAAGATTGGTACAACCAACAAGGGTATCGGTCCTGCTTACATGGACAAGGCAGCCCGTGTTGGTATCCGTATTGCAGACCTCTTGGACAAGGAGATTTTTGCCGAGCGTTTGAAAACAAACTTGGCTGAGAAAAACCGTTTGTTTGAGAAAATGTATGAGTCAACTCCGATTGAGTTTGATGAAATCTTTGAAGAATACTACGCTTATGGTCAAGAAATCAAAAAGTATGTAACAGATACCTCTGTTATCTTGAATGATGCTCTCGATCAAGGTAAACGTGTCTTGTTTGAAGGTGCGCAAGGGGTTATGTTGGATATTGACCAAGGTACCTATCCATTCGTTACTTCTTCAAACCCAGTTGCTGGTGGTGTGACCATCGGTAGCGGTGTCGGCCCAAGCAAGATTGACAAGGTTGTTGGTGTATGTAAGGCATACACCAGCCGTGTTGGTGACGGACCATTCCCAACTGAATTGCACGATGAAATCGGAGACCGTATCCGCGAAATCGGTAAGGAATACGGTACGACAACTGGCCGTCCACGCCGTGTCGGTTGGTTTGACTCAGTGGTGATGCGCCATAGCCGCCGTGTGTCAGGTATTACCAACTTGTCCCTCAACTCGATTGACGTCTTGTCAGGTCTTGAAACGTTGAAAATCTGCGTGGCTTATGACTTGGATGGTGAGCGTATTGACCACTACCCTGCAAGTTTGGAGCAACTCAAACGTTGCAAACCAATCTATGAAGAAATGCCAGGTTGGTCTGAAGACATCACAGGTGTGCGTAGCCTGGATGAATTGCCAGAAGCGGCTCGCAACTATGTTCGTCGTATCAGCGAATTGGTAGGCGTTCGTATCTCAACCTTCTCAGTAGGTCCTGGTCGTGAACAGACCAACATCCTTGAGAGTGTATGGAGCGCAAAATAGTGTGCGAAGACTGAACGAAAGTTCGGTCTTTTTCTGTTTGGTCGAACTTTGCTTTCTTGTCCAGAATTTGATATAATCATGCTTATCAAACAATAAAAGAGGTAAACAAATGGAAGGTTTATTTTTGCCGCTTGTCATGGTTGCCATGATTGGTTTTATGTTCTATTCGCAACGTAAACAACAAAAACAACGTCAAGAAGCGCTAAATCAAATCAAAAAAGGTGATGAAATTGTGACCATTGGTGGGCTATTTGGTATTGTCGATGAAATCGATGATAAAAAGGTTGTTCTCGATGTTGATGGTGTTTATTTGACATTTGAACGTGGTGCTATTCGTAATCGTGTAGCAAGTTCAGGTACTACATCTGCAGTTGTTGAAGAAGCGGCAGTTGAAACGACAGAAGCGACTCCAGAATCTGTAATTGAAGAATAAGGATGAAAAACCGAGGGAAACCTTGGTTTTCTCTTGTTTTAGCCCTGCCTGATTTTTGCTATCCTAGGTAAAAATATGGTATAATGAAACGATTATACAATAAGGAAAATACCATGTTTAAATTTAATTTTAAAAAGAAAGAAAGCATTGAAACAGCAATTGAAGTCCCTAAGCATATCGCTGTGATTATGGATGGCAATGGCCGTTGGGCGAAAAAGCGGATGCAGCCACGTATTATGGGGCATAAGGCTGGTATGGATGCACTTCAAAAGGTTACCAAGACGGCTTCTGATCTGGGAGTAAAGGTGCTAACTGTCTATGCCTTTTCTACAGAAAACTGGTCTCGACCGGAAAAAGAAGTGAAGTTTATCATGAATTTACCTGTGGAGTTTTATGATAAGTATGTTCCTGAACTCCATGCCAATAATGTCAAAATTCAGATGATTGGTGACCATTCCAAACTTCCTGTTCCGACTCTCAATGCGCTTTATAAAGCTGAACAAAAGACAAAGAGTAACACTGGTTTGATTCTCAATTTCGCTCTGAACTATGGCGGTCGTGATGAGGTGACTCGCGCAGTCAAGGCTATTGCGCAAGATGTCTTGGATGCCAAGTTCAATCCTGGTGATATTGATGAGAAATTAATAGCGGATTACCTCTATACAGGAACCTTATCACCAACGTTACGCGATCCTGATCTAGTTATCCGTACAAGTGGTGAACTTCGTCTTAGCAACTTCCTGCCGTGGCAAACAGCCTACAGCGAGCTGTACTTTACAGATATTGCTTGGCCTGATTTTGATGGAGAAGCACTTAAATTAGCGATTAAAGAATACAACCGTCGCCACAGACGTTTTGGCGGTGTATAAGGAGAAGGTATGACAAACGATTTACAGAAACGAGTGATATTTGGCGGCATTGCTCTAGCTATTTTCATTCCCTTTTTGTTGGCTGGTGGGATGGCATTTCAATTTTTTGTAGGCCTGTTAGCTATCATTGCTACGGCTGAATTGATTAAAATGCATCGCCTAGCCCCAAATTCTATCGAGGGTGTCCTAGCTATGTTGGCCAGTTTAGTCTTGGCTCTTCCACTCAAGAATTATCTGACATTTTTACCGACGGATGGAAATTACACAGCCTACGCCATTGTAGTATTTTTACTGCTTGGTTCGACGGTTTTTAATATCGGCCATTACAACTATTCCGATGTGGTCTTTCCAATTGCATCAAGTTTCTATGTTGGTATCGGCTTTCATAGTTTGATACTGGCTCGTATGGATGGGCTCAATAAAGTCTTCTTTGCCCTCTGTTTAGTCTGGGCCACAGACATTGGTGCTTACTTAATCGGTCGTCAGATTGGTCGGAGAAAATTATTGCCGAAGGTTTCACCGAATAAAACGGTTGAAGGCTTTGTAGGCGGTATTCTTTCTGCGGTGGTAGTTGCTATCATTTTCTTGATTGTCGATAAGTCCTTGTTGGCGGGCTATTCATTTGGCATGATGATGTTGTTGGTTGTGATTTTCTCGATATTCTCACAATTCGGAGACTTAGTAGAAAGTGCTATTAAACGCCATTTTGGTGTGAAGGATTCTGGAAAAATTATTCCAGGACACGGTGGTATCCTGGATCGTTTTGACGGTATGATTTTTGTCTTTCCAATCATGCACTTCTTTGGATTATTTTAAGGAGGTACTATGAAGGGAATTTTAGCATTTATATTTATATTTGGTGTGATTGTGGTTGTCCATGAATTTGGTCATTTCTACTTCGCCAAGAAAGCTGGTATCCTTGTGAGGGAATTTGCGATTGGGATGGGTCCCAAAATTTTCGCTCATACGGGTAAGGATGGGACACTTTACACCATCCGTATTCTTCCTCTAGGTGGCTATGTTCGAATGGCTGGATGGGGTGAAGATAAGACAGAGATTAAGACAGGTAGTCCTGCCAGCCTCAGTCTGAATGAAGCTGGTGTTGTGACGCGGATTAATTTGTCTGGTAAGCAACTGGATAGTCTCAGTTTGCCAATGAATGTAACCAGTTTTGACTTTGAAGAAAAATTGGAAATCACAGGCTTGGTCTTGGAAGAAAGCAAGACCTATAAGGTTGATCACGATGCCACGATTGTAGAGGAAGATGGGACAGAAGTTCGGATTGCTCCACTTGATGTTCAGTATCAAAATGCGACAGTCTGGGGACGGTTGATGACCAACTTTGCGGGTCCCATGAATAACTTTATTTTAGGGATTCTAGTATTTATTATTTTGTTCTTCATGCAAGGCGGGGTTGCCAACCCATCAAGCAATGCAGTAAGTATTACTGAAGGTGGTGCTTTGCAGGCTGCAGGTGTTGTTACAGGGGACAAGATTCTTTCGGTCAATGGGAACACGACAGACAGCTACACAGAAGTTGCAACGATTATTAGCAAAGCAGCGACAGATGCAACAACAGCCCCAAGCTTTGATTTGGTTGTTGAGCATGATGGGAAAAACCGTCATGTCTCCGTTACTGCTGAACAAGTAGATGGGACCTATCGAATTGGTATTTCACCGATTTTGAAAACTGGTTTCGTTGATAAAATTGTCGGTGGTTTCCAAGAAGCGGGAGCGACAGCTCTTAGGGTTGTGACAGCTTTGAAGAATCTAATTGCAAACTTTGATGTTAAGCAGTTGGGGGGACCGGTTGCTATTTATAAAGTAAGTTCTCAAGCGGCTGAATTTGGTTTGGTTTCTGTATTGGGGCTAATGGCTGCGCTCTCCATTAACCTTGGAATCTTCAATTTGATTCCAATTCCAGCCTTGGATGGTGGTAAGATTGTTATGAATATTCTGGAAGCCATTCGCAGAAAACCACTCAAACCAGAGACGGAATCTTATATCACTCTAGCAGGTGTAGCCGTTATGGTGGTTCTTATGATAGTAGTCACTTGGAATGATATTATAAGAGTCTTCTTCTAAGATAATTTGAAATTTATGAAAGGAATTGAATGCGTGCTAAATGCAGGATGTTCTGAAAACTACGAAAAAGAAAGGAACAGAGAGTTTTCATATTTGAACTCGAGCGTCAGCGAGGGTTTTGATAAGTGACTTCTGTGATTTCTAATCAAGTAAACTACGAAAGGAACTGAATGCGTGCTAAATGCAGGATGTTCTGAAAACTACGAAAAAGAAAGGAACAGAGAGTTTTCATATTTGAACTCGAGCGTCAGCGAGGGCTCAGATAAATGACTTCTGTGATTCCTAATCAAGTAAACTACGAAAGGAATTGAACAAAAGCTAGAAACCTAGTAAAAAAGACCAATCGCCTTGTGCCGATAGGCACTGCGTTGATTGCCTATTTTTATACGGTTTTCTTGACGCTTTTGTATCTTAAATTATGAAACAGTCTAAAATGATTATCCCGACTTTGCGGGAGATGCCTTCGGATGCGTCGGTGATTAGCCACGCTTTGATGTTACGTGCGGGTTATGTCCGTCAGATTTCGGCTGGTATTTACAGCTACTTGCCATTGGCTAACCGTGTGATTGAAAAAGCAAAAAACATCATGCGTGAGGAGTTTGATAAGATTGATGCTATTGAATTTTTGGCTCCAGCTCTCTTGTCAGCGGACATTTGGCGTGAGTCAGGTCGTTATGAAACATATGGCGATGACCTTTACAAGCTCAAAAACCGCGAAGGTTCTGACTTTATCTTGGGACCAACTCACGAAGAAACGGTGACTCTTTTGGCGCGTGATGCGGTCCAGTCTTACAAACAGTTGCCGCTCAACATCTACCAAATCCAGCCAAAATACCGCGATGAAAAACGCCCGCGTAACGGTCTTCTCCGTGGTCGCGAGTTCATCATGAAAGATGGCTACAGCTTCCATGCTAGCTACGAGAGCTTGGACCAGACCTACGATGATTATAAGCGTGCCTATGAGGCGATTTTCACTCGTGCAGGCTTGGAGTTCAAAGCTATCATCGGTGACGGTGGTGCCATGGGTGGTAAGGATAGTCAGGAGTTTATGGCTATAACTCCAGATCGTACTGACCTGGACCGTTGGGTTGTCTTGGACAAGTCGGTTGCTTCTTTTGAGGAAATCCCAGAGGATGTTCTAGAAGCGATCAAGGCAGAACTCTTGGCATGGTCTGTGTCTGGTGAAGACACCATCGCCTACTCTAGCGAATCAGGCTACGCTGCCAACCTTGAAATGGCAACTAGCGAATATAAACCAAGTACAGCAGTTGTAGTTGAAGAAGACTTGGTTAAAGTAGCGACGCCAGATGCTAAAACGATCGACGAAGTTGCTGCCTTCTTGAATGTTGCGGAAGAGCAAACTATCAAAACCATGCTCTTTATGGCAGATGGCGAGCCAGTTGTTGCCCTCCTTGTTGGCAATGATCAAGTGAACGATGTCAAGTTGAAAAACCACCTCGGAGCAGATTTCTTTGATGTAGCAGGCCCAGCGGATGCTGAAAAAATCTTCGGTGCAGGTTTTGGTTCCCTTGGACCAGTCGGCTTGCCAGAAAACATCAAGATTATTGCAGACCGCAAGGTGCAAGATGTGAAAAATGCTGTTGTCGGTGCTAACGAAGACGGTTTCCACTACACAGGTGCCAATGCAGGGCGTGATTTCCAAGTGACTGAGTATGTGGACATTCGTGAAGTCAAGGAAGGCGAACCTTCTCCAGATGGACACGGGGTTCTCAACTTTGCCCGTGGTATCGAGATTGGTCACATCTTCAAACTCGGTACACGCTATTCTGACAGCATGAATGCCAACATCTTGGATGAGAATGGTCGTTCTATGCCGATTATCATGGGATGCTACGGAATCGGTGTTAGCCGCCTCTTGTCAGCCGTTCTTGAACAACACGCTCGCCTCTTTGTTAACAAGACACCAAAAGGCGAATACCGTTACGCCTGGGGAATCAACTTCCCTAAAGAATTGGCACCGTTTGATGTGCATTTGATTCCAGTCAATGTCAAAGATGAAGCGGCAATGGAATTGACTCAGTCTATCGAAGCGAGCTTGGTTGGTGCAGGTTATGAAGTCTTGACAGACGACCGTAATGAGCGTGTCGGCGTTAAGTTCTCTGACAGTGACTTGATTGGCTTGCCAATCCGTGTGACCGTTGGTAAGAAAGCAGCTGATGGCATCGTCGAAGTGAAGATCAAGGGCACAGGTGATACTGTGGAAGTCCATGTGGACCAACTCCTTGAAACCCTTCAAATCCTTACAAAAGAAAATGAATAACAGAAAAAGACTTGGTTGATGATAGCCAAGTCTTTGTTGATAAAATGGGAGTGGGAAAGAACTCGACTAGGTCAAAAAGAGTTCGTCTTTCCACCCCCGCACAGTTGATTAGGTCAGATTTGGAGTGTGAAACACGAATAAATCTGCCAAACAACCGCTGCGCTGAGATGTTGACACGAACTCTGATAAGTTGCGCGGGTCTTTTTCCAAAAGCCTATTTTTTTTATAACATATTTAGTAGGAGGTTATAGAGGATAGCTCCTGCGACTCCTCCAAGAATTGGGCCAGCAACTGGGATCCAGCTATAAGACCAGTCAGAATCTCCCTTGTTAGGAATTGGAAGGATGGCATGCATGATACGAGGAGCAAGGTCACGAGCAGGATTGACTGCGTAGCCTGTTGTAGATCCTAGTGAGAAGCCGATTGCAAATACGATAAGTCCCACGATGATTGGGCCGAGGCCAGCGCTGACATTGTTAGGGCCAATTGCAAGGATTCCCATGACTAAGACAGCTGTGCCAAGAGCCTCGCCGAGCAAGTTTGAAGCTGTGTGACGAAGAGCTGGTCCAGTAGAGAAGGTAGCAAGGATTGTTCCGCTATCTTTTGTTTCCTGCCAATGTGGATAGAAATGGAGATAGAGGACGATGGATGCCAACATTGCTCCAGCAAATTGGGCAAGTAGGAAGCCTGGGACTTGAGCCCACGGTAGGGAGCCGATAGATGCCATTGCGATAGTGACAGCTGGATTCAGGTGGGCAGGTCCAAAAATTCCTGATAAGTAGACGGCAATTGTTACAGCGATGCCCCATCCTAGTACGATGGTCAGCCAGCCGCTATTTTCAGCCTTGGTTTTAGAGAGGATGCAGGATGCAACCACACCGTTTCCAAGTAATACTAGTATGAAAGTTCCAAGTAATTCTCCAATCAGATTCATAATGACCTCCTATTTATTGATTGTCAGTTCTTTTAATTGTTCAAGAATAGTCTCCAAGTCAGCTCCAGCCTGTAAGAGAGCTGCGGCAGTGTAGCAACCTTCGACGACTGGTACGGTCTGGATAAGAATTTGTTTGTCTGTAAAATCGGCAGCAAGTTCCATGTTCATTCGGGCGCTACCTAGGTCGAAAAAGGCAAGGAGGGTATCAGCAGGGTTTGCATCAACTCGCTCTTGTACGATTTCAAAGCTGGTACCGATGCTACCATCTTCTAGTCCGCCACAGTAGGTGATGGGAATATCTTTTGCGACTTCAGATACTAGGTCGATGATTCCTTGGGCCAAATTTTTTGAATGGGATACGAGTAAGATACCAACCTTTGTCATAGTCCTGCCTCCAACATGGCTTCAAAGAGAAGTCCAGATGAGAAAGAGCCTGGATCAATGTGTCCAATAGACCTTTCCCCAACATAGGAAGCACGTCCCTTGGTCGCAGCAATATCCTTTGTCCCTTGAACGGCTTTATGGATAATTTCCGTTGTCAGCTGGCTTTCTCTTAGGGCAGCAATGACGGGAATCCAAACGTCTACCATGGTTTTCTCGCCTAATTCAGCCTTGCCACGTTTTTGGATCATGTCCAAACCTGCTTGAAGCATGTCTGCCAAATCAGTGCCGGCTTGACTGGCTTTAGTAATCCCCATAAAGGCAGAGCCGTAGAGAGGACCGGAAGCACCGCCAACCTTGCTGAGAAGTTGCATGGCAACCACCTTAAAGACTTGGTCCGCAGTCTCATAGTCTTTTTCAGATAGCTCCTGCATGACGGCAGCCATTCCTCGCGCCATGTTGCCCCCGTGATCTCCATCTCCGATAGGAGAGTCAAGCTCACTCAAATAATCTTTGTTTTCTTGAATTTTCTTGTTGAATATCTCCATCCAGAGTAATGCTTGTTTTGCATCCATAGTCTTTCTCCTACCAAGCTACCACTTCAACAGGTGCCTGCAAAGCGTCAATCCAGCTTGGGTCTTCTAGTTTGATTAAGGTCAATGACAGTCCAGCCATATCAATCGATGTCATGTAGTTACCGATTTTCTTGTAGTCAACGACCACGCCTTTTTTAGCCAGCAATTGAGCAACGTCGTTGGCAAAGACATATTGCTCCATCAGGGGGGTAGCGCCGAGACCGTTGATAAGGACACCATAGTGCTCGCCATCTTGAATATCGAAGCCTTCTGCCAATTTCTCAACCAATTCTTCAGCCAATTTAGCAGATGGTTGGAGTTTTTCTTTCTTATAGCCAGGTTCGCCATGGATACCGACACCATATTCAAATTCATCTTCTTCAAGGACGAAGCCTGGTTTGCCCACTTCTGGTACAGTAGCGCCTGATAGGGCTAAGCCGATAGTCTTGATTTGTGGGACGAGACGGTCGGCCAGTTCCTTGATTTCTGCTAGGGATTTGCCAGTTGTTGCAGCGTGACCGAGAATCTTGTGGACAAGGATGGTACCTGCTACCCCACGACGGCCTTGGGTATAGAGGCTATTTTCCACAGCGATATCATCGTCCACAACGACACTGGCTACTTCGATGCCCTCCATTTCCGCCAATTCTTGCGCCATCTCAAAGTTCATGATGTCGCCAGAGTAGTTTTTGATGACCATAAAGACGCCTGCACCCTCGTCAGCAGCCTTGATGGCTTCCAAGATTTGGTCTGGTGTTGGTGAGGTAAATACTGCGCCACATACAGCGGCAGACAACATGCCCTTGCCGACAAAGCCTGCATGAGAAGGTTCATGACCAGAGCCACCTCCTGAGATGATGCCGACTTTACCAGATTTTTCGGCCTTGCGGATAATCACATCAAATCCATCGATTCGATCGACAAGATCTTGGTGCATAAAGACAAGTCCTTTTAACATTTCATCAACGACATGTTCGGGTTGATTGATAATTTTTTTCATGAGAAAACTCCTTTGTTTTTGTTTGCGCTTTCATTTTACATTGTCCGAAAGAAAAAAGGAAGGGACAGATTATCCAATGTGTCCCTTTTGTTCCAAAGAAAAGCATGATAGGGTATAATAAAGAGGAAGCGAAAGGAAGTGACATATGCCAACCTCGTTGATTACAAAGAAAAGGATTGCAAAGGCTTTTAAAAAACAGCTATCCCAAAAATCCTTTGATAAAATCTCAGTTGTCGACATCATGCAGGAAGCAGGGATTCGTCGTCAAACCTTTTACAACCATTTTTTAGACAAGTATGAGTTGCTGGACTGGATATTTGAAACAGAATTGCAGGAGCAGGTAACTGACAATCTGACCTATATTAGTGGAATCAAGCTTCTGGATGAGCTTTTGTACTACATCGAGAGTAACCAATCTTTCTATAGGCAACTCTTTGAGATTAAGGGGCAAAATGATTTTGTCAGCTATTTAGAAGGCTACTTTATGGTTTTGATGGAGAAAATTATCAACGAATACCAGCTTCAGGAGGGTAAAATGATTTCCCAACAGGATAAGCATTTTTTGATTCTCTATCATGCTAATGCTTGGATTGGACTGATAAAGGAAGGACTGACGCAGTCGCCTTGTCAAATTCACAGTTATTGGAAGCAAATGGTGGCTCTTGTTCGCGAGTCGTTTTTGATTTTGTAGGAGTTAATATATGGTGTTTATTAGAAATAGACAGGCAACAATTATTGAAGATTATTTGGATGGTTTCTGTCGAACCAACCCTAAAGTGAAGAAAGTGAAGGGACTTCCGATTGTTCTGCAAAGAAGACAAAATGGAGAACTGATTCCAATTGTTTCTGGCGGTGGTTCTGGTCATGAGCCAGCCCATGTTGGCTTCGTCGGTAAAGGAATGCTGACTGCAGCAGTCTATGGAGAGATTTTTACTCCACCAACTGCTGAAGAAGTCTTGGCAGCCATTCGTGCAGTAGATAAGGGCAAGGGAGTTTTTCTGATTGTAAAAAACTTTGAGGCAGACCTTGTCTCTTTTAGAAAAGCCATCGAATTGGCTCGGCAGGAGGGAATTGCAGTCAAGTACATCGTATCCCATGACGATATTTCTGTTGACACGAAAAACAACTTCCGTATGCGACATAGGGGGCTAGCTGGGACAATTCTACTGCATAAAATCCTAGGGGCAGCAGCTCTTTCTGGGTATGATTTGAATGCCTTGGAACAATTGGGGTTGTCCATAGCAACAGAAATTGCGACCATCGGTTTTGCAACCAAGTCGGCCTATTTGCCCAATGCTGCCCTGCCTTTGTTTGATTTGGAGGAGGGACAAATATCTTACGGCATCGGTATCCATGGAGAAGAAGGCTATCGGACCGTTCGTTTTGAATCCTCCGAGCAGTTAGCCAATGAAATTGTGAACAAATTAAAATTAAAATTTCGCTGGAAAGAGGGGGAAGACTATATTCTTTTGGTCAATAATCTTGGATCTATGTCCGAGGTTGAGCAAGGAATCTTTTTGAACGACATTTGCCAATTTCTAGAACTAGAAGGTCTGAAGCTTTCCTATATAAAAAAAGGTAAGTTTATGACTAGTCTAGATATGGGAGGAATTTCTGTCACCCTCTGTC
Source organism: Streptococcus sp. 2021WUSS126 (assembly GCF_044427255.1). Taxonomy (NCBI): domain Bacteria; kingdom Bacillati; phylum Bacillota; class Bacilli; order Lactobacillales; family Streptococcaceae; genus Streptococcus; species Streptococcus sp. 2021WUSS126. The sequence goes on from NZ_JAOTGI010000001.1 coordinate 229,267, forward strand.
GTGTCAAGGATCAAAAATGGCTGGACTTTTTAGAAGCACCGACAGAAGCTGCGGCTTGGTAGGTTCCTCTTTTCATAGAACATCCACCTCTAGGTTTTTTCCCATAGAGGTTTTTCGTGCACTCTTTCTATTTTTTAGACAAAATACCTTAACAAAAATGGTCAGGGAGGAGAATGGCACTGATAAACAAAAACTTTGTCATAAAACGATTCAGAAGGATGATAAGATGACAAAGAAAAAACAATTGACCGGACTCGTCCTTGCGACAGGTTTGTCTGTTTTTGGAAGCGAAGTCCAAGCAGACGAAATCGTCACAGCCGCTAGTCCAGCAGAGGCGGAAGCTGTCAGTTCGACAACCAGTAGCCAACCGGTCACTGCTCGGGATGTGCAGATGCTCAGGCAGTGGTTGATGAAGCCAGTCAAGTAGCGCAAGCCATTGATACGGCAGTGGCGACAACGGAGCAGGACTGGGCATGCTCGGATTGGCAGTAGGAGTGAGACGGAAAGGAGAGTAGGGATGAGTAATCACGTAGTAACTAACCAAACTATAGATATTATAGCCTATAAATTGGGAGACAGATTGAACGGTATGTCTGCTAAAGATGTTTTAGATGCACACTATAATCACGCAATAAATAACGGCGGTAGAGTTTTTTTTACAGTAGAGACTCAAAATGTTACGAAGATTGGTAGTGGAAAACAGCCAGGAAAAATCATCTTGACACCAGGCGATTTTTCAAGAGGATTTGAGGCGGTTATAGTTGATTTTGATGAGTTTCAGAACAGAATGCCAAACTCTAGCTACCGAAATCCGTCACAATTTAATACGAACCAAGAAAGTCAGTCAAATTATACTTGGTTTGAACTAAATGATCTTAAATGGCTTACTACTTCAGACTTGGCACAATTCAAAAATGTGAACACAAGTAAACCACTTACGGTTAGTTTATCAGGTCAATCTTGTCGTATTTATGTTCAGTAAGTACGCTGGAATAACTAGGTATTGAAAAATTCACAATATAAATAAACAAAATCCTCGGAAAGCACTCTGAGGATTTTGTTCTGTGTTCATATTTTTATCAAGTTTATGGTATAATTATTTAGTAGAAAAGTGAAGACGGTGGCTTTCGATTTTCTGAAAGTGAGGGGATGCCTATGGGCAATTCATCAAAAACTAACAGAAAGGCTAACCTATACTTGATGGCAAGTAAACTTGCTCATCAAGTAACGACAAATCCTATACGATTTGTCTAAGGTGCGCACTAGTTTTATTTTTGAAAAATATCGTTTCAAAAATAAAACGTCGGAGGGTTAGTATCAGCTTTTGAAGTTGTACAAACGATTCTAGCTTTTGGTAGCTTTACCATTGCTTTAGTCAGTTTGTGCTATAAAATCTTCAAAGAAAATGACCAAAAGAAATAGCCGTCCATACTTTGGCAAGTAACGGCTATTTCTTTTAGCAAATAAAATACGAGCCACCGTCTTTTTAACGGTTCTACGTTGGGTAGTTGTTGACGCAACTACCTTTTTCTATCTCTATTATAACACGAAAGCTTGAAAAAGCCAATTTAAATGGTAGTGTCCTGCCAGAAAAGTCCCTGGCTTAGTCCAAGAAAAATTCTTTCATTTATGGTAAAATGTTTCTAATAAACTACAAAGGAAATAAGTATGTCAGATAAGTTTCAACTCTTGCTACAACAAATCGGAATGCCTCTTGATGCACGACAATCAGGGGCTTTTTCGACTGCAACGATTGAGAAAGTAGTCTTGCACAAGGTCAGCAAACTCTGGGAATTTACCTTCCGTTTTGAAACCCCCTTGCCGCTCATGGACTATCAACTCTTCAAGGCTCGTTTGGCGACGGAGTTTGAAAAGGTGGGCAATAAGATTCAATTTTCTATTGTCAGCGATGCGGAGGCCTTTGAAGCTGGTTTGGTAGAAGCTTATTATCCAGAAGCTTTTACGGAAGATTTGTGCCAGAGTGCAGGCTTCAAGGCTCTTTTTCAGCCATTAGAGGTAACTTATAGAGATGGTGTTTTGTGGATAAAAGGTCCTGAAACCATTGATACAGATCATTTTCGGAAGAATCATCTGCCAAATCTTGTGGAACAATACAAGCGATTTGGTTTTGGCAATCTTGCGGTGGACATCCAAGTCTGTCAGGAAATGACGCAGCAACAAGCGGAGATTTTCCATGCGCAAAATGAAGAAATTTACCAGCAGGCTAATGAGGAAAACTTGGCGGCCCTTGAACAATTGGCTCAAATGGCGCCACCACCAGAGGCAGCTCAGCCATTTGTCCCAGAATATAAGAAAAATCGTCCTGCCAAGGTCAATATCGAAAAGGCTGAGATTACGCCTATGATTGAGGTGGATAGCGAGGAGAACCGGATTGTTTTTGAGGGACTGGTCTTTGAGGTCGAGCAGAAGACGACCAAGACGGGGCGGGTCATTATCAACTTTAAGATGACCGACTATACTTCGTCCTTCACCTTGCAGAAGTGGGCTAAGAATGAGGAAGAGGCTCAGAAGTTTGATATGGTCAAAAAGGGCAACTGGTTGCGGGTGCGAGGCAATGTGGAGACTAATAATTTCACTCGTGATTTGACTATGAACGTGCAGGAAATCCAAGAGGTCAAGAAGGAAATCCGTAAGGATCTTATGCCTGAAGGGGAGAAACGGGTCGAGTTTCATGCTCATACCAACATGTCTACCATGGATGCCCTGCCTGCTGTTGAGGACTTGGTGGCACGTGCTGCGGCTTGGGGACACAAGGCGGTGGCCATTACTGACCATGGCAATGTCCAGTCCTTCCCCCATGGCTATCATGCTGCCCGTAAAGCTGGGATTAAGCCGCTCTTCGGGATGGAGGCCAATATTGTCGAGGACTCTGTGCCCATTGCTTACAACGAAGCAGATGTAGTCCTGTCCGAAGCGACCTATGTGGTCTTTGACGTGGAAACGACCGGTCTTTCTGCGGTCAATAATGCCTTAATTCAGATTGCAGCGTCTAAGATGCATAAGGGCAATATTATTGCGGAATTTGATGAATTTATCGATCCAGGTCATCCGCTCAGTCAATTTACAACAGATCTGACAGGAATCACTGATGAGCATGTGCGCGGTTCTAAACCTCTGGAACAAGTCCTGCGTGAGTTTCTAGATTTCTGTCAAGATTCCGTCATGGTTGCCCACAACGCGACCTTTGACGTTGGCTTTATGAATGTCAACTATGAACGAGCAGGCCTACCTATTATTAGCCAGCCTGTCATTGATACCTTGGAATTTGCTCGTAACCTCTACCCCGACTTTAAGCGTCATGGTTTAGGTCCTCTCACCAAGCGATTTGGTGTTGCTCTTGAACATCACCACATGGCCAACTACGATGCGGAGGCGACAGGGCGCCTGCTCTTCATCTTCCTAAAAGATGCTCTGGAGAAGCACAATTTGACCAATCTCAACCAGCTAAATACGGAGCTGATTGCGGAGGATTCCTATAAGAAGGCTCGTGTCAAGCATGCCACGTTATATGTGATCAATCAAGTTGGTTTGAAAAATATGTTCAAACTGGTCTCTCTTTCTAATACCAAGTATTTTGAGGGAGTTCCACGTATTCCACGGACCGTTCTCAATGCCCATCGTGAAGGCTTAATATTGGGAACAGCCTGTCAAGAGGGCGAGGTCTTCGATGATTTACTCTCCAAAGGGATAGATGAAGCGGTTAAAACGGCAGCCTATTATGATTTTATCGAAGTCATGCCACCTGCCCTCTATGCTCCCATGATTGCCAAGGAGCAGTTTAAGGACATGGCAGAGATTGAAGAGACTATCAAGCAGTTGATTGAGGTAGGACGTAGGGCAGGTCTGCCAGTTTTGGCGACAGGAAATGTTCACTATATTGACCCCGAAGAGGAAATCTATCGGGAAATCATTGTTCGTGCTCTAGGTCAAGGGGCACCGATTAACTGGACCATCGGAAATGGTGAGAATGCCCAACCAGCACCACTACCTAAAGCTCACTTTAGAACGACCAGCGAGATGTTGGACGAATTTGCATTCTTGGGAGAAAGTCTGGCGCGTGAGATTGTCATTACCAATCCCAATGCCATGCTCGATCGGTTTGAAGATGTTCAGGTAGTCAAGACCGACCTCTACACGCCTTATATTGAGAAGGCCGAGGAAACGGTGGCGGAATTGACCTATCAAAAAGCCTTTGAAATTTATGGCAATCCTCTGCCAGATATTATCGATCTGCGGATTGAGAAGGAATTGACCTCCATTCTGGGTAATGGATTCGCCGTGATTTATCTGGCGTCGCAGATGTTGGTGCACCGGTCAAATGAGCGGGGCTACCTGGTGGGTTCACGGGGGTCTGTCGGCTCCAGTTTCGTTGCGACCATGATTGGGATTACCGAAGTAAACCCTATGCCTCCTCACTATGTCTGTCCAAATTGCCAGCACAGTGAATTTATCACAGATGGTTCTTATGGTTCAGGTTTTGACCTGCCAGACAAGGATTGTGAAAAGTGTGGGACCAAGTATAAAAAAGATGGACAGGACATTCCTTTCGAGACCTTCCTTGGTTTCGATGGAGACAAGGTTCCTGATATTGACTTGAACTTCTCAGGGGATGACCAACCGTCTGCCCATTTGGATGTTCGGGATATTTTCGGGGAGGAAAATGCCTTCCGTGCAGGAACGGTAGGTACGGTAGCTGCTAAGACTGCCTATGGTTTTGTCCGAGGCTATGAGCGGGATTATGGCAAATTCTATCGAGATGTGGAAGTAGAGCGGTTGGCTGCTGGCGCGGCAGGTGTCAAACGGACGACTGGTCAGCACCCGGGGGGAATTATCGTATTCCCTGACTACATGGATGTCTATGACTTTACACCTGTTCAGTATCCTGCCGATGATGTGACGGCCAGCTGGCAGACCACCCACTTTAACTTCCACGATATTGATGAAAACGTCTTGAAACTCGATATTCTGGGACACGATGATCCAACCATGGTTCGGAAGTTGCAGGACTTGTCGGGCATTGATCCGCAGACCATTCCTGCTGATGACAAGGGAGTGATGGCCCTCTTTTCTGGTACGGAAATTTTGGGAGTTACCCCAGAGCAGATTGGGACACCGACAGGTATGCTGGGCATTCCTGAATTTGGAACCAACTTTGTACGGGGGATGGTGGAGGAAACCAAACCGACCACTTTTTCGGAACTCTTGCAGTTATCTGGTCTATCGCACGGTACAGACGTTTGGTTGGGCAATGCCCAGGACTTGATTAAGGCAGGAATTGCTAATCTATCTACTGTTATCGGTTGTCGGGATGACATCATGGTTTACCTCATGCACGCAGGTTTGCCACCTAAGATGGCTTTTAACATCATGGAGCGGGTACGGAAGGGCTTGTGGCTCAAGATTTCCGAGGAAGAGAGAAATGGCTACATACAAGCCATGAAGGATAACAAGGTTCCAGATTGGTACATCGAATCCTGTGGAAAAATCAAGTACATGTTCCCTAAAGCCCACGCGGCTGCCTACGTTATGATGGCCTTGCGGGTTGCCTATTTCAAGGTTCATCACCCGCTTTACTACTATTGTGCTTATTTCTCTATTCGTGCCAAGGCCTTTGATTTAGCGACCATGTCGGGCGGTCTAGATAAAGTCAAGGCTAAGATGGAAGAAATCGCCCTCAAGAAGAAAAACAATGAGGCTTCAAACGTTGAGCAGGACCTTTACACGACCTTAGAGTTGGTCAATGAGATGCTGGAACGTGGCTTCAAGTTCGGTAAGTTGGACCTCTACAAATCCCATGCGACCGACTTTCTGATTGAAGAAGATACCCTCATCCCACCATTTGTCGCTATGGATGGTCTGGGAGAGAACGTTGCCAAGCAGGTTGTGGCGGCGCGTGCCGAAGGAGAATTTCTCTCTAAGACAGAACTCCGTAAACGTGGTGGATTGTCAGGTACGCTTGTTGAAAAAATGGATGAAATGGGCATTCTCGGTAAAATGCCAGAGGATAACCAGTTGAGTCTCTTTGATGATTTGTTTTAAAAAAGGAAATGATGAAAAAAAGAAATATTTTAGTTGAGTTATTAAAAGGAATTGGTCTAGTACTGCTTTCTACTATCTTGTGGACATTGATCTTATCTTTTGCCACACCGGAATCATCATCAGGTATTTACGAACCTTTTCCAGGTTTTACTGTGATTGCTGGTATACTAACGAGTTTCATTCTCCATATTATTATGAAGTATAACCAGCTTCGTCAGGTTGAACAAGCCGCGAAAGCTAGTAAAAGTCATATCGTTGTTATTGAAGAGCGCAATCAGGCCTTGATGGAGAAAGCAAACCGCTTGGTTGAAAAACACCAGAATCTTGAAAAAGAAACCATTTTGGACATCAATAAATCCGTTTCCAAAATTCGAACGGTTGAAGAAAAAACTGTTATGAAATCCACCAAGATTGAAAGTTCACAAGAATTTGGTCAATTTTTGCGTCAAATGCCGGAATTGATGGCCAATAAACATATTGAAAGGTTACTGAATGAAATTTTTGAAACAGAAAATAATTTAGCACAATGGAAGATTTCATACAATCAACAGGTTGAGTACTTCAATACTCTGTTGCATCAGTTTCCGATTAGCATCATTGCCAAAATCATTCGCCTGAAGGACTTGGAATTTTATAAGGAACATTCGCTGACTGATTTTACAGACGAGATGTTGGGGCTATAAGATAAAGAAGGGTCTATCAATGTATCTTAAGTATTTGATAGGCTTTTTTTGCCATCTTTTTGTAAATTCTCTGTTACTACTTTATGAAAATCAGACTATCTGCTGTAACTATCTTAATTTTCACGGAGTATAAAAAAGTCAGACTAGGAATTTGACACTACTTAGTAATAATGATACAATCTCTATATAGTGATAAAAGCTACTATGTAGTAACAATAAGAAAAGAGGAAAACATATGTCAAACTTTGCAAAACTTCAAGAAACTCGCCGTTCTATCTATGCACTTGGTAAAGATCTACCTGTATCAAACGAAGAAGTAGTAGCACTTGTTGAGAAAGCCATGAAAGAATCGCCATCAGCTTTCAACTCACAATCAAGTCGTGCCGTTGTACTTTTCGGTGCTGAATCAGACGCTTTCTGGAACGAAATTGCCTACAGCGAATTGGAAAAAGTAACACCTGCAGAAGCTTTTGAAGCTACAAAAGGTCGTTTGGCAGGCTTTGCGGCTGGTGCTGGTACCATCTTGTTCTTCGAAGACCAAGATGTTGTCAAAGGCTTGCAAGAAAGCTTCCCACTTTACGCTGAAAACTTCCCGATCTGGTCTGAACAAGCTCACGGTATCAACTTGTACGCAGTATGGTTGGCTTTCGCTGAGAAAAATATCGGCATGAACGTACAACACTACAACCCGTTGGTTGATGCACAAGTTGCAGCAAAATACGGCATTCCAGCTAACTGGAAACTCCGTGCTCAAGCACCATTTGGTAGCATCGCAGCTCCGGCAGCGGAGAAAGACTATATGGCGGATAGTGACCGTGTAAAAGTTTTTGGTAACTAGTATTCTTCGAAAATTGAAAATATTCGTTGTCAGCTTGTCTTGGTGAACTTCAGTTCAACTTTCGGCTTGCTGACACGAACTCCGTTCGCTTTATCTCCAACCTTGCACGGTCCATTAACTGTGCAAGCAGTCTGGGGGACTGTTTCAAGTCAATGCCTAGAAATAAGAGAGCATTGAGTTATGCCTGCGGTTGTTGACACGAACTCCGTTCGTTTCGTCTCCAGGCTTCAACTATCTCCCAGAGCTAACCTTTCCAACTTCCTGTCTCAGTCAGGAAGTTTTTTTTGTCAGCCCAGCTTCAAAATATGATACAATAATAGGGTATTTCAAAGTACAAAGGAGAAAAAGATGGTATTACCAAATTTTAAAGAAAATCTCGCTAAATATGCTAAACTTTTGGTTTCAACAGGTATCAATGTGCAACCTGGTCACACTGTTCAATTGACAATTGGTGTGGAACAGGCTGAGTTGGCTCGTTTGATTGTCAAAGAAGCTTATGCTCACGGTGCTAAGGAAGTCTTGGTCAACTGGTCGGACGATGTGATTGCGCGTGAACGTTTGGTCAATGTTGATGTGGAACTCTTGGAACAAGTTCATCCACAACGTGTTACTGAAATGAACTACCTCTTGGAGCGCAAGGCAAGTCGTTTGGTTGTCTTGTCTGAAGATCCAGGAGCTTACGACGGTGTTGATCCAGAGAAATTGTCTCGCAACGCTCGTGCACTCAGCCAAGCTTTGCAGCCAATGCGTCAAGCAACGCAAGCTAACAAGGTTAGTTGGACACTTGGTGCAGCCTCTGGTTTGGAATGGGCTAAAAAAGTCTTTCCAAATGCAGCGTCTGACGAAGAGGCAGTGGACCTCCTTTGGGATCAAATCTTCAAGACTTGCCGTATCTACGAAGAAGATCCAATCAAGGCTTGGGAAGAGCATGAGGCACGCTTGGTGGCTAAGGCTAAGGTCCTTAACGACGAGCAGTTTGTCAAATTGCACTACACAGCACCAGGAACTGACCTCGTTCTTGGTATGCCGAAGAATCACTTGTGGGAAGCGGCTGGTTCGGTCAATGCCCAAGGTGAACACTTTATTGCCAACATGCCAACAGAAGAGGTCTTCACAGCACCTGACTACCGTGTGGCAGATGGCTATGTAACGTCAACAAAACCACTTAGCTATAACGGCAATATTATCGAAGGTATCAAAGTAACCTTTAAAGATGGTGAGATTGTAGATGTGACTGCTGAAAAAGGCGATGAAGTCATGAAGAAATTGGTCTTTGACAATGCCGGTGCACGTGGTCTCGGTGAAGTTGCCCTTGTGCCAGACAAGAGCCCAATTTCTCAATCAGGTGTGACTTTCTTCAACACTCTCTTTGATGAAAATGCCTCAAACCACTTGGCAATCGGGCAAGCCTATGCTTTCTCAATTGAAGGTGGTACAGAAATGAGCCAGGAAGAGCTCAAAGAAGCTGGTCTCAACCGCTCAGATGTTCACGTGGACTTCATGATTGGTTCAAACAAGATGAACATTGACGGTATCCGTGAAGACGGTACTCGTGTACCAATCTTCCGTGATGGTGAATGGGCTATCTAATGATATTTGTATAAGACTGGGCAACCAGTCTTATTTTATAAGAATAGGAGGAATACAAGATGTTAACAAGTATTATCGCAGGTGCCATAATTGGTATGATTGCAGGTGCTCTTACTTCGTCAGATGACCGTCGTGGTTGTCTGGGAAATATTATTCTTGGGCTTGCTGGTTCGTGGATTGGCCAGTTGCTCTTTGGTGATTGGGGACCACAATTTGCTGGCATGGCCGTAATGCCTTCCATTTTAGGAGCCATTCTCCTAGTGGCAATTTTTAGCAGTTCTAGACGATAAGGAAATCAACAAACTTCTGAAAAGGGAGGTTGTTTTTTAGTTTGTCAATTGTTCGGATTTTTCAGAAAATTTCCATTTTTCTATTGACAAGTGAAAATAAGTAAGGTATCATGGTAAGCAATTAAGAACCTGTAAAAACAGGTTTCAGAACACTGAAAGGAAAAAAGTCAAATGAAACCTGTCACTACAAAATTCTTTGCTTTGTTGTTGCGACGGTCGGGCTAGTGCTGAAAGAATGCATTAGTCCTGTTTGGCTCACCAAGCGGGCGCTGTTGACTACATCTCGCAGGTGGTTATCCTCGAGGTGTTTTCTTTTTTATCGTCATTTCGTTTACTTTTATTACTTCGTTAACTCGCCTTGCCTAACTCCAGTTATGCCTGCGGTTCGTTGCCTAGTACTAAAAGCAAACTAAAAGACGGTAGTATTGAAGTTTGAATTGTTTAGAAAGGTATTCTTATGCGTGTGATTGAATTTTTAGATACAACTTTGCGAGATGGTGAACAGACGCCGGGTGTGAATTTTTCTATCAAGGAAAAAGTGACCATTGCCAAGCAGTTGGAGAAATGGGGGATTTCTGCTATTGAAGCGGGTTTCCCAGCAGCCAGTCCTGATTCTTTTGAAGCGGTTCGTCAGATTGCGGCGGCTATGATCAAGACGGCTGTGACAGGTTTGGCTCGGTCAGTCAAATCAGACATTGACGCTTGTTATGAGGCTCTGAAAGATGCCAAGTATCCGCAGATTCATGTTTTCATTGCGACCAGTCCCATTCACCGTGAATGTAAACTTCAAAAGACCAAGGAAGAAATTTTGGCGCAAATTACTGAACATGTCAGCTATGCCCGTGAGCGTTTTGAGGTGGTGGAGTTCTCGCCAGAGGATGCGACGCGGACGGAGTTGGATTATTTGCTAGAAGTTGTGCAGACAGCGGTAGATGCTGGTGCGACCTACATCAACATTCCAGATACAGTCGGCTTTACGACTCCTCAGCACTACGGAGAAATTTTCCGTTACTTGACAAGCAACGTCAAATCGGACCGTGAGATTATTTTCAGTCCCCATTGCCACAATGACCTAGGTATGGCTGTTGCCAATACTCTTTCAGCTATTAAAAACGGTGCCGGTCGTGTCGAGGGGACCATCAACGGTATCGGTGAGCGGGCAGGAAATGCGGCCCTTGAAGAAGTAGCTGTTGCCCTTGAAATTCGGAAAGATTTTTACGATGTGACCAGTCCGATTGTTCTAAAGGAAACGCTCAATACTTCGGAATTAGTATCTCGCTTTTCTGGGATTGCCATTCCACGCAATAAGGCGGTGGTCGGTGGCAATGCCTTCTCTCATGAGTCAGGTATCCACCAAGATGGTGTCTTGAAAAATCCATTGACTTATGAAATCATTACACCTGAGTTGGTAGGGGTCAAGAAAAATTCTCTGCCACTGGGTAAACTATCTGGTCGCCATGCCTTTGTGGAAAAGCTGAAAGAATTAGACTTGTATTTTGAAGAAAGTGACGTTGCTAGTTTGTTTGCTCGCTTTAAAAATCTGGCAGACAAGAAAGAAAAAATCACGGACGCAGATATTCGTGCCTTGGTAGCTGGGACTGAAATTAGCAATCGTGATGGTTTCCAATTTAAAGATTTGCGTTTGGATAGTCAGTCTGACGGAAGCATTCAGGCTCAAGTTACCTTTATCAATCAAGATGAGGAAGAAGTGGTGGTTGTTGAGTCAGGCAAGGGTTCGGTTGAGGCTGTCTTTAATGCCATTGACCAATTCTTCCAGCAGGAAATCAGCTTAGAACGCTATCATATCGATGCCATTACCGATGGAATTGATGCTCAAGCGCGTGTGCTTGTCGCCGTAGAAAACAAGGCAACGGAAACCGTCTTTAACGCCTCTGGTATTGACTTTGACGTATTGAAGGCTTCTGCAATTGCCTATATTCATGCAAATGTCATGGTACAGAAAGAAAATAGCGGACAGATTGATAAGAAACTATCTGAGAAAGAGTTGCCAACTAGCTAGGAGGAAATATGACGAAAAAAATTGTAGCCTTGGCTGGTGATGGAATCGGTCCTGAAATCATGGAGGCTGGCCTAGCAGTCCTCGAGGCTGTTGCTGGGCAAGTAGGATTCGATTATGAGATTGAGGAGAGGGCTTTTGGTGGCGCTGGGATTGATGCGGCTGGCCATCCTCTACCAGATGCTACCTTACAAGCCTGCCGTCAGGCGGATGCGATTTTGTTAGCAGCTATCGGTAGCCCTCAATATGATGATGCAGCTGTTCGACCAGAACAAGGTCTGCTTCAACTTCGGAAGGAATTGGGTCTCTTTGCCAATATCCGTCCGGTCAAAATTTTTGATAGCCTGAAAGACTATTCTCCTCTGAAAGCCGACCGGCTGGATGGTGTGGATTTGGTCATGGTACGGGAGTTGACAGGTGGGATTTATTTTGGAGAGCATATTCTGGAGACAGACCAAGCCAGCGATAGCAATACCTATCAGGCAGAAGAAATCGAACGAGTTGTCCGCTCTGCCTTTGACCTAGCCCAAAAAAGACGGAAAAAAGTCACCAGCATTGATAAGCAAAATGTACTGGCGACGTCAAAATTGTGGCGGAAGGTAGCGGATGAGGTGGCTAAGGACTACCCAGATGTGACCTTGGAGCACCAGTTGGTGGATAGTGCAGCCATGCTTTTGATTACCAATCCTAGTCGATTTGACGTCTTGGTGACGGAAAATCTTTTCGGAGATATTTTGTCGGATGAGGCCAGCGTATTAACAGGAACGCTAGGGGTTCTGCCTTCTGCTAGTCATGCGGTGGCAGGTCCCAGTCTCTACGAACCTATCCACGGATCGGCACCCGACATTGCCGGTCAGGGCATTGCCAATCCTGTCAGCATGATTCTATCTGTTGCCATGATGTTGGAAGAAAGTTTTGATTTGGTCCAAGCAGGTCAGACCATTCGCCAGGCAGTTGAAGAAGTCTTTGCACAGGGAATTTTCACTAAAGACCTAGGTGGGACCGCCTCTACCAAAGAAATGACAGCGGCTATTATTGAACAGCTTGAAAGGAGGTCACCATGAGTGGCAAATCCATTTTCGATAAGCTCTGGGATCGGCATGTGATTACAGGGCAGGAAGGGCAGCCCCAGCTCCTCTATGTCGATCAACATTATGTCCACGAGGTGACCAGTCCCCAGGCCTTTCAAGGATTGAGGGATACAGGGCGACCTGTTCGGCGACCAGACTTGACCTTTGCGACCTTTGACCACAATGTGCCAACCGTTGATATTCACAATATTCGTGATGTCATTTCTAAGGCTCAGATGGATGCTTTGGCGAAGAATATAGAAGATTTCGGCATTCCCCACGCAGCCCACGGTTCGGAGCATCAGGGGATTGTCCACATGGTTGGACCAGAAACAGGCAGGACCCAGCCAGGAAAGTTCATTGTCTGCGGAGATAGCCATACGGCGACTCACGGAGCATTTGGAGCCATTGCCTTTGGGATTGGTACTTCTGAAGTGGAGCACGTTCTCGCTACCCAGACCATTTGGCAGGTTAAGCCCAAGCGGCTCCTAGTGGAGTTTGTCGGTCAGGCTCAAGCGGGTGTCTATGCCAAGGACTTTATCCTGGCTCTGATTGCCCGCTATGGCGTGGATTGTGGACTGGGTCATGTGGTGGAGTTTGCTGGTCCAGTCATCGACCGACTCAGCATGGAAGAACGGATGACCATTTGCAATATGTCCATTGAGTTCGGCTCTAAGATGGGCATTATGGCTCCAGACCAGACCACTTTTGACTACTTGCGAGGTCGTGAGTGTGCACCAGCGGACTTTGAGGCGGCGGTGGCAGACTGGAAGGTGCTCTACTCGGATGCGGACACGGTCTATGACAAGCACCTGGTCCTTGATGTGTCAGACTTGGCACCGATGGTCACTTGGGGAACGACGCCTGCTATGGGGGTTAGTTTCGATGGAACCTTCCCAGTTATCCGTGATCACAACGACGAGCGGGCCTACGCTTATATGGACTTGGCTCCAGGGCAAAAGGCTGCGGACATTCCCGTTGGCTATGTCTTCCTAGGCTCCTGTACCAATGCTCGCCTCAGCGATTTGCAGCTGGCAGCTAGGATTGTTAAGGGGCGGAAAATAGCAGAGCAGGTTACGGCCATTGTCGTTCCAGGTAGTCGCCCTGTCAAGCGGGCTGCAGAAAAGCTTGGTCTAGACAAGATTTTCATGGAGGCAGGCTTTGAATGGCGAGATCCAGGTTGCTCCATGTGTCTGGGTATGAATCCAGACAAGGTACCTGCTGGTGTCCACTGCGCCTCTACAAGTAATCGAAACTTTGAAGACCGACAGGGCTTTGGGGCCAAGACCCACTTGTGTAGTCCTGCTATGGCTGCCGCAGCTGCGCTTTATGGACGTTTTGTCGACACTAGACAGCTAGACATTCTCAAGGAGGGAGTTTAATGCACCAATTTACCACATGGATAGGAACGACCGTTCCACTCATGAATGATAATATTGATACCGACCAACTCCTGCCCAAGCAGTTTCTCAAGCTGATTGATAAAAAGGGCTTTGGCAAATATCTGCTCTATGCTTGGCGGTATTTGGATGATAACTACACGGATAATCCTGATTTCATTCTCAATCGGCCTGCCTATCAAGGAGCTAGTATCCTCATATCTGGGGATAACTTCGGAGCAGGTTCTTCTAGGGAACATGCTGCTTGGGCTCTGGCAGATTATGGCTTCAAGGTCATCATTGCAGGCTCCTTTGGAGATATTCATTACAACAATGACTTGAACAACGGCATTCTGCCCATTATCCAGCCCAAAGAAGTCAGGGACCAACTGGCTCAGCTGGAACCAGACCAAGAAATCACGGTTGACTTGGCAGACCAGTTGATACGGACGCCTTTTGGGGAATTCCCATTTGACATTGAACAGGACTGGAAGCACAAGTTGCTCAATGGCTTAGATGATATTGGTATTACATTACAGTATCAGGATTTGATTGCTGAGTATGAGGGGGACCGTCCAAGCTACTGGCAAAACTAGAGTCTTCCATTTTATCTTTTAGTACTGCGACGAATGAGGAAACTCCGTTTCCCTATTTCCAACTTCAAATAATTTCATCATTATTTGAACTCGCTTTGCCGTACTTTACAAGCGTTGGGAGTGGGAAAGAACTCGACTAAGTCAAAAAGAGTTCGTCTTCCCACCCCCGCACAGTTGATTAGGTCAGATTTGGAGTGTGAAACACGAACAAATCTGCCAATCAACCACTGCGCTGAGATGTTGACACGGACACTGAGAAGTGGGCCAGGGCTTTTTGCCCAGCCTCATGATTTCTAAACTTCAACAGTCACTACTCTGACTGTTGAAGCTGTCTGCAGCTCGTTGACACGAACAATGTTCGTTTTATCTCCAACCTCCAACTATCTCCCAGATAGTTGGAGCGAGTACTAAAAGCAAACTGAAAGACTCCTACGAAATATTAGAAAACAAGCAGGTCGCTCTGCTATGAAACAAAAGAAAAGAGGAAATGATTATGACGAAACAAATTCACTGGGATGGCGCACTTTCACAAGAAGGTCTTGACATTATCAAGGGTGAGGGAGGCGTGATTGTTTGCCCGACTAAGGTTGGTTACATCATCATGACATCTGACAAGGCTGGCTTGGAGCGGAAGTTTGACGCTAAAGAGCGCAAGCGTAATAAGCCGGGCGTGGTTCTTTGTGGCAGCATGGAGGAGCTTCGTGAGTTGGCTCAGTTGACTCCTGAGATTGATGCTTTCTACCAAAAACATTGGGATGAGGACATTTTGTTGGGTTGTATCCTGCCTTGGAAACCAGAGGCTTATGCCAAGTTGCAGGCTTATGGCGATGGTCGTGAAGAGTTGATGACCGACGTTCGTGGTACTTCTTGCTTTGTTATCAAGTTTGGTGTGGCTGGCGAGCAAATTGCTAAGGAAATGTGGGAAAAAGAAGGTCGTATGGTCTACGCTTCATCTGCTAACCCATCAGGTAAGGGAAATCGTGGTAAGGTAGAAGGTATCGGTGAGCGTATTGCTTCTAAGGTGGACTTGATTATCGAGGCGGATGACTACGTGGCATCTATCCAGCCAGACAAGACTATCGAAACCCGCTATGAGCAAGGGGTTATGGTGTCTATGGTAGATAAAGATGGTAAACTGATTCCAGAACAAGGTGCAGATAGCCGTTCTATCAGCCCATGCCCAGTTGTCATTCGTAAGGGTTTGGACATCGATAAAATCATGATGCACTTGTCAGACCACTTCAACTCTTGGGATTATAGACAAGGGGAATATTACTAAGATAATTGAGAACGATCCGAAAGGGTCGTTTTTTCGTACCAGAAAAAAACTGGCTGAAAATAATTTCAGTCAGTTTCTTATGTTTATTCAATTACCAACATGCCTTCTTTAACGGCAAATGGGTGTTCTGGGTCAATGCGGTCGTAGAACATGACACCGTTGAGGTGGTCGATTTCGTGTTGGACCACGATGGCATTAAATCCCTTGAGCTTGATGCGGTGCTTTTCTCCGTTTTTGTCCATGTAATCAACAGTCACGCGCGCGTGGCGGACTACGTAGCCTTGGACTTCGCGGTCAACAGATAGGCAGCCTTCGCCCCCTTCTATAGCCGCTTCTTGGACAGAGTGTGCCACGATTTTAGGGTTGTACATGACTTCTTGGAGGGAGTAGGCTTGGGCAGGTGAATTGCCTTCCTCATCTTCTGGATTTGGGACTAAGACAGCAATGATGCGTTTGGAAACGTCAATCTGAGGTGCTGCTAGACCAACTCCACCACGGAGTTTCATCTTCTCCGCCATGACTGGATCCTGCGAATGTTTGAGGAATTGCATCATTTTTTCGCCTAAAATAATTTCCTGGTCAGATAGGGGAAATGCAACTTCTTCAGCGACCTGGCGTAGGGTTGGATGCCCTTCACGGATGATGTCATCCATGTCAATCAAATGGGCAGCTTTTGTCAATCGTTCAATAACAGACATAATTCTCTCCTTTGGATATAGTTAAGATAAGTATAGCATGAAATGGGAGAGAATAAAAGTCGGACTTTTCTATCCATTCGCTTTCAAATCTGTTATACTAGTAAAAGACGAACGTTGAAAGGGAGAAAAATGAAAAGAATTTTAGAAAAAGCCAGTTTGCTGGCCCTGTCCACCATGCTGGTTTCGACATTTGCTGTCTCGCCAGCTATTCCGCAGATGATTGAGCATTTTGCTCAGCAGGGAATTGCAGCGGCCCAGGTGGAAAACTTAATTACGGTGACCTCTTTTGCTATTATGGTTACTCTATTGGCAAACGGGCTAGTTGTCCGTTTCTTGTCTGAACGAAACATTATCATTGCAGGGCTTTTGCTTATGGCCATCGGTGGAGCTTTGCCCATGTTTCTAACTGCTTATCCTCTGATTTTATTGGCTCGTATCTTGCTTGGTTTGGGGATTGGCTTGATCAATGCGCGTGCTATTAATATCATCGGTAATTTTTTCACCGGTCAGGAGCGGGTGCAGATGATGGGCTTGCGTGGTTCAGCAGAGGTTTTGGGAAGCGCAGGGCTTACCCTCCTTGTCGGTTGGTTGACCCAGTTTGGTTGGCAACCTGCCTTCTTGGTCTACCTTTTTGCCTTGGTCATCTTGGCTCTCTTCCTTCTCTTTGTTCCCAAGGAGGAATTGCTGGCTCGCATGGAGGTAAAGGTTGAGGAGAATGCGTCCAAGGTCAAACTGGACAAGACCATGTGGATGATGGGAATTTATCTGGCATTCTTAGCCTTCTTTGTTATCAATGTCAATACCTTCCTGACCATTCGTATTCCTCAGATTGTTTTAGCCAAGGGCATTGGTACTGCTCAGCAAGCCAGTCTAATTCTCAGTCTTATGCAGGTCATGGGGATTGTGGCAGGGACGGTCTTTAGTAGCTTGGTTGGTCGTTTGAAGGGCTGGCTTTTAGCTGTTTCCTACGTGGTCTTTGGACTCGCGGTTGTCGGCATTGCCTTTGCGGATAATCTCTGGGTGCTGGGACTCGGTGGTATGGTGTCAGGATTTTTCTACAGCATCATTCTAACCATTGTCTTTAGTCAGGTAACAGACCGGGCTCCTAAGGCCTTGCTTAATGCAGTCATGACAATCGTCCTTATGGGCTGCAATATCGGCGGTGCCACATCTGCCATCTTGCCGACTTATCTGGAAAAACTCAACCCAACCCCAACAGGAGCCTTTGGTATTTACGCCATCGGCTGTGCCTTGATAAGCGCAGGCCTGATTTATAAACAACTGAAGAAATAGGAGCGGATTTCCGCTCCTTTTTGGTATAATATTCCTATGTTAGAAAACAACCGCTTAAATGAATTAATACTACGTTTTCCCGAGGATGTTCAGTTGATTTTTAAGGACATGATTCCCTCCTATCAGTTGGGCTATGCGGATTATGTCTATCAGACAGATAATTACGCCACCCAAAACCGTCGGATTAAAAATTTGGCAAAAAATTTCCGAAGAATGGATTATTTTTACATCATGCCCCTGCCCCAGGATCTGGCATTGGAAATTGCTAACCAATGGCGCTATCAACCACCTTTGGATGCCTATACGATTAGTGCACCCCCCGAGATCTATGCTGAGATGATTTCACCAGAGGCGCGTGGGGATCGCTTTTTTGCAGTCATCCGAAATGCCGCCCTCATGGGCTATTTCTGTATTGACCAAGATGGGGAGACCGTTGACATTCGTTTGGGCATGAAACCGTCTTTGACAGGTCAGGGAAATGGCAGAGCTTTCTATCAGACTATTGAAGACTACATAGTGGAACATGTTCAGCCGGCTAGTATCAAACTGACAGTTGCTACCTTTCATCAAGCAGCTCAAACCCTCTTTCATGCTCTTGGATTTACAGAAAGAGAACAGCAAGTAGAATATATCAAAATGGAAAAGAAACTCGTATGCGATTAGATAAATTTTTAGTGGATTGTGGTGTTGGCAGTCGAACAGAAGTCAAGAAACTCCTGAAAAACAAGCAAGTCACAGTCAATGGGCAAGTAGAGACATCCCCAAAGCAACAGATTGATGAAAAGACGGACCAAATTGCAGTAGCAGGTCAGGTCTTGAGCCATGAGACCTTTGTTTATTATGTATTGAACAAACCCAAGGGAGTTATTTCAGCAACCGAGGATGACCGTCATCGGACTGTCTTGGACTTACTAGATGATACCGCTCGCCAGAAGGAAGTCTTTCCAGTTGGGCGCTTGGACATCGATACCCATGGCTTGCTCCTCTTGACCAACAACGGTCAGCTGGCTCATGCCATGCTTTCTCCGAAAAAACATGTTGATAAACTCTACCGTGCACAGGTTGACGGGATCATGACCCAAGAGGATGTCCAACGATTTGCGGCAGGAATTGAGCTGAAAGACTTTACCTGTCAGCCAGCCCAGTTGACCATCCTCTCTACAGATGAAGCTAAGCAGACCTCGCTGGTTGACATTACCATCCGAGAAGGAAAGTTTCACCAGGTCAAACGCATGGTGCAAGCCTGTGGAAAGACGGTGACAGACTTGCAACGATTATCAATGGGGCCCTTGGTATTGGACGACAGCTTAGCCTTGGGGGAATACCGCAGGTTGACTGCTGCCGAATTGAAGCAATTAGAAGTCTTTGGTGTGGAATTATAGATAAATAGAAGAGACTTGCTCCCGATTGGAGGTCTTCTTCTTTTTGGGGTAAGTAAAAAATGCTAAGGATGCACAGTTGTCGCATCTGAAATTCTAGCCCCTGCTTGACCGTATTTGGTATAACATATTACAATATATATAAGAACCTGTGTTCACAGTTCATTGCTTCCATTGGAGTGTTTGAAGGTGGAGATAAGGAAAGGAAATTTCTGACCAATTAGGTGGTAGGCGAAAACAGCCACAGGAGCTTTTTACTCGTCGAAGCAATAAAGTGAAACTAAATGGTGATAGAGTCAAGTGTCCCTTTAAAAAAATGCTTTGATGAGCAAAAACGATTTCTTGCATAAGAGCACTTTGTTTATGAATATAGGTTCTAAGATTTGTCCAAGAGAGGTTATTATATGTTGAAATATATTCGTGCCCTTCCCCTTGTTATAGTAGCGGGAGCGGTTGTTTACTTTACTATTTTTATCTGTATTGATAATGGTGATTGGACCTACGTTGTGACTAGAGCGCTCGGGCTTAAGGAAGAACATGCCAATAATGTTTCTTTGATTGTAATTGGTGCCCAATCACTTTTTCTGACTTCGGATTGGTTTTACAAGCGGATTCGTGCCTTTCTCAATCGTCGTTTGGAAAAGGCCAAAGGGCTTAATCGGCAGATTTATCTGGGCTATAAGGCAGGGATTGAGTTTTTGATGGCTCTGCCCAAACGAACTATTTTATTCACATTCTATCTACTTTTAGTAGTTGCTGAAAGTGTTGGTCTGATTGAAAAAGCCAAGGACTATGCTGCGGTAATCATCTTCATAATTGCTGTTGACCGCGTGACCAAAATCTGGCCGGAGGAAAAGCGGAGAATGATTGAGTTTAGTCAGAAGATTAAGAAACGGATTAAGAGTGTGGAATAAGCGGAGAGGTGCATAGATATTTTAAGGAGGCAGTTTTGTCTTCTTTTTTGTTAAAAAAATCAAACAAAATGTAATGTATATGTTGCAAAATGAAAAATATAGTGTATAATAAGGTTATAAAAATGTACAGGAGGATGGCTATGGCATGAAAAATCTTCGGTTAAAGTTGGCGCGTGTGGAAAAAGATATGACCCAAGGGGATCTGGCAGAGGCTATTGGAGTGACCCGCCAGACCATCGGTCTGATTGAGGCGGGGAAATACAATCCTAGTCTAAGTCTTTGTCTATCGATTTGCCACTGCTTAGGAAAAAGTTTAGATCAATTATTTTGGGAGGAACCAACTGATGAAAAAAATTGTGACTGATGAACGTGTTCAACAAGAAGAAAACCAAGTCTTTGCCTGGGTGGGCAGGACCATGAATATTCTTTTGCCTCTCTCATTTCTCATCAAAAGTCTGGTATTAAAATGGCCGTTTGATACCTATGTTTTTGAACTGATTGCCATGTTGGTCGTTTCAATCTATCTCTTTTACGGTTATTGGAGGAAGGGGCTTGATATGGAAAGAGGAACTACTTGGCAGGCTTACCTTTACTTAGGAGGGGTGATTGCAGGGACAACGATTGTAATGGCTTGGACCAACTACCAGACCTATGGACAGCATTATACTGGCATTTGGGATTGGCATTTTTGGGTGGTGATTTTGATATTCTTTCTTTCTATCACAGGTCTCATTTTCTTACTGGTGAATCTTCTCTCTTGGGCGAATAAGTACCGTCAGAAGCAGATGGAAAAAGAGCTGGTAGATGAACTCGAATAAGCAATGGAGTTTTTATCCCCGCTCTGCCATTTTCCCTAAGAGAACAAAAATTAAAAAATCTCTTGCCAAAAGTAAGGGCTTATGTTACAATACCAAGAGCGTAGGTTTTTAAACTCATCCCGTGAGGTGAGAAAGACAACAGGAAAAATTATTAAGGGCCTATGACTATGTATATTTAGAAAGTCTGGGTCTTTTTGTGTACCCAGAATGGGAGATTTATGAGTACAAAAGTCAATCTTTTGTTTGATGTCCATGAGAAACCAGCACCGCTTCAAGGGATTTTGTTGAGTTTCCAGCACGTGTTCGCTATGTTTGGTGCGACGATTTTGGTGCCACTGATTCTCGGTATGCCCGTATCGGTTGCTCTCTTTGCATCAGGTGTTGGGACCTTGATTTACCAAGTGGCAACCCAGTTTAAAGTTCCAGTTTACTTGGGTTCTTCCTTTGCCTACATTTCCGCTATGGCGCTTGCTATCAAGGAAATGGGTGGTGATGTGTCAGCTGCCCAGACAGGAGTTTTCTTCGTCGGCTTGATTTACGTGTTGATCGCTGCACTTGTCAAAGTTATCGGTACTAAGTGGATTGACAGCCTCTTGCCACCGATTGTCATCGGTCCAATGATTATCGTTATCGGTCTGGGTCTTGCCAACTCTGCCGTGACTTCAGCAGGCTTCGTCGCAGACGGAGACTGGAAAAATGTCGTCGTGGCGATTGCAACCTTCTTGATTGCGGCTTTTGTCAATACCAAAGGGAAAGGCTTCGCCAAGATTGTTCCTTTCTTGATTGCCATTGTCGGTGGTTACGTGATTGCCCTCTGTCTTGGTTTGGTTGACTTCACACCCGTTTTGGAAGCGGCTTGGTTTGAATTACCAGGTTTCTACCTACCATTTGAAACAGGTGCCTTCAAGTCGTACAATTTCTACTTCGGTCCAGAAATGATTGCTATCTTACCAATTGCTGTTGTAACAGTAGCTGAGCATATCGGTGACCATACCGTTCTCAGTCAAATCTGCGGCCGCCAGTTCTTGAAAGATCCAGGCCTCAGCCGTACCTTGATTGGTGACGGTGTGGCGACTGCTGTATCTGCCTTTATCGGTGGACCTGCTAACACGACTTATGGTGAAAATACAGGGGTTATCGGTATGACTCGTATCGCATCAGTATCCGTTATCCGTAACGCAGCCTTGATTGCCATTGCCTTCTCATTCTTGGGTAAATTTACAGCCCTTATCTCAACTATTCCAAGTGCCGTTCTTGGTGGTATGTCGATCTTACTTTACGGTGTTATCGCCTCAAACGGTTTGAAAGTTTTGATTGAAAGCCGTGTTGATTTCGGTCAAGTCCGCAACCTGATTATTGCAAGTTCGATGCTGGTATTGGGTCTTGGTGGAGCAGTTCTCAATATCGGTGCCATTACCCTCTCAGGCACAGCCCTCTCAGCCATTGTAGGTATTATCCTCAATCTTATCTTGCCAAAAGCAGAAAAGGCAGAGTAATAAAGAAATAATTGAAAGTCAGCTTCAGCTGGCTTTTTTTGAAAATAGCAGAGCAGCTCAGCTATTTCTCAAATCAGTTGACAAAAGAGCTATTCCTTGATAGAATGGTTAAGGTCCAAAAGGACAAATCTAGCTTTTTCTTGGTTGCAGGTCGCCAACCTGTCACTCGGATTAGGCTCAAAACAAAGGAGAACATATCATGGCAATCTCAAAAGAGAAAAAAAATGAAATCATGGCACAATATGCTCGTCATGAAGGCGACACAGGTTCAGTTGAAGTTCAAGTAGCAGTACTTACTTGGGAAATCAACCACCTTAACGACCACATCAAACAACACAAAAAAGACCACGCTACTTACCGTGGTTTGATGAAAAAAATCGGTCGCCGTCGTAACTTGTTGGCATACCTACGCCGCACAGACGTAAACCGTTACCGTGAATTGATTCACTCACTCGGACTCCGTCGTTAATCAAGATACGAGAACGCAAAAAAATCCGTATGAAAATAGGAGATTGTCACAGCGACTTGTCGCAAGACAATCTATCTTTTTCACTAGGATTTTCGTTCGAGTTCAATTTAGAAAGAGCCTGTTTTTCAGGCTTTTTTTGTTTTCTTATTTCCTTTTTGCCAGACTTTTAGCTCGCTCCAACAGTCTGGGGATAGACTGTTGGAGGTTGGAAATGAAGCGAACGTAGTTCGTTTCAACACAGTCTGGGGCTAGACTGTGGGAGGTTGGAGATAAAGCGAACGAAGTTCGTGTCAACAATTCAAAAAGATTAAGTTTTTCGGAAAAAAGGATGTTGTTTGGGGTTAAGGATTGATTTTTTGAGACATAAAGACTACAATAAAGAAAAATATAAAGAGGTACCATCTTATGGCCTTAACAGCTGAAAAGAAATTGATTAACTTTCAATCAGAAAAATCACTTGTAGAAGAAGCAAAAGAGGTCTTGGCAAGTCAAAATATGACCATGACCCAAGCCCTCAACCTGTTTCTCAAAAATATTGTAGTAACAGGAGAAATTGGGCTTAAAAGTGAAGAAGAACTGGAAAAAGAGCGACTATTTGCCGAACTGCAAGCAGAAGTGATGAAAAATGTAGCTGAAATGAATGCTGGTAACTATCTATCATTGGACGAAATGGAGACCAAGCTCTTTGGATAAGTACCAAGTAAACCTACCTCTAGCTATATATGAGGAACTAGCTGACATTCGCAGCTACATTAGGGAAGAACTAAAAAGCCCTGATGGTGCGGACAAAAAAATCCAAGAGCTAATAGCAGGACTTAGAAGCCTTGAAATCTTCCCAGAGCGAGGTTTTAACGTAGATGAACGCTCTAAAAAGGGACCGCTAGTCCCAGGTCAGCTGACGCGAGGACTACCAATCAAAAAGGATTATATAGCTATTTATAACATTGATGAAGCACAAAAGGTCGTAAACGTTCGCTATCTTGTCGCAAGCAAGAGCGACTATATGAGATTGTTCAAATAGAATACACAAAAGAACACTCAGAAATGCTGGGTGTTCTTCGTTTGATTGAAGAGTATTTGATTCGTTCGGTTGTTTATATAGCAGGTTAGATTTTCCCTCAAATTCCTTCCTCAATTCCCCACATTTTCCGTCAAATATGATAAAATAAGAAGTATGCGTGGTTTTGTGCAAAAGAGAGTGAAACAAGCTTGTTTGATTGTCTTTTGTAGAAAACACGCAAGAAAAATTTCAGAAAAAATAGGAGACAATTCATGTCAAAACAAGTATTTGAAACGGTTTTTGCTGGCAAGAAATTGGTCGTTGAAACTGGCCAGGTTGCCAAACAAGCCAATGGTGCAGTTGTTGTTCGCTATGGTGACTCAACAGTCCTTACAGCGGCAGTTATGTCCAAGAAAATGGCAACGGGCGATTTCTTCCCGCTCCAAGTCAACTATGAAGAGAAAATGTACGCCGCAGGGAAATTCCCAGGTGGCTGGATGAAGCGTGAAGGCCGTCCGTCAACTGATGCGACCTTGACAGCTCGTTTGATTGACCGTCCGATTCGTCCAATGTTTGCGGAAGGTTTTCGTAACGAAGTCCAAGTCATCAACACAGTTCTTTCTTACGATCCAGATGCTTCTGCTCCAATGGCAGCCATGTTTGGTTCTTCATTGGCATTGGCAATCTCAGACATCCCATTCAACGGCCCAATCGCAGGTGTGCAGGTTGGTTATGTCAATGGTGAACTCATCATCAACCCTGACAAGGCTCAAATGGAAGAGTCTCTCCTTGACTTGACAGTAGCTGGTAACAAGGACGCCATCAACATGGTAGAGTCTGGTGCCAAAGAATTGTCAGAAGATGTGATGTTGGAAGCACTCTTGAAAGGTCATGAGGCCATTCAAGAACTCTTGGATTTCCAAAATCAAATCGTAGCAGCAGTCGGCAAGGAAAAGGCAGATGTAGAGCTTCTTCAAGTGGACCCAGAATTGCAGGCTGAGATTGTCGCAGCTTACAATGACGATTTGAAAAAAGCGGTGCAGGTAGAAGAAAAATTGGCCCGTGAAGATGCGACCAATGCCGTGCGTGAGACCGTCATCGCAGCCTACGAAGAAAAATATGCTGAACACGAAGAATTCGACCGCATCATGCGGGATGTCCATGAAATCTTGGAACTCATGGAGCACGCAGAAGTTCGTCGTTTGATTACAGAAGACAAGGTCCGCCCAGACGGTCGTCGTGTGGATGAAATTCGTCCGCTGGACGCAGAAGTAGACTTCTTACCAAACGTTCATGGTTCAGGTCTCTTTACCCGTGGTCAAACGCAAGCTCTTTCTGTCTTGACCTTGGCCCCAATGGGTGAAACCCAAATCATCGACGGTTTGGATGATGAGTACAAGAAACGCTTCTTGCACCATTACAATTTCCCACAATATTCAGTGGGCTCAACTGGTCGCTATGGTGCACCAGGTCGTCGTGAGATTGGTCACGGTGCTCTTGGTGAGCGTGCTCTCGAGCAAGTCTTGCCTAGCTTGGAAGACTTCCCTTACGCTATCCGCTTGGTAGCAGAAGTCTTGGAATCAAACGGTTCTTCATCACAGGCTTCTATCACAGCTGGTACCCTTGCCCTCATGGCAGGTGGTGTACCAATCAAGGCACCAGTTGCAGGGATTGCCATGGGTCTGATTTCAGACGGCACCAACTACACCGTTTTGACCGATATTCAAGGTCTTGAGGATCACTTCGGCGACATGGACTTCAAGGTGGCTGGTACCCGTGACGGTATCACAGCTCTTCAAATGGACATCAAGATCGATGGTATCACACCGCAAATCTTGGAAGAAGCCTTGGCACAAGCTAAGAAGGCACGTTTTGAAATCCTCGATGTCATCGAAGCGACGATCCCAGAAGTTCGTCCTGACTTGGCACCAACTGCACCGAAGATTGACACTATCAAGATTGATGTGGACAAGATTAAGATTGTCATCGGTAAGGGTGGTGAAACCATCGATAAGATTATTGCAGAAACTGGCGTGAAAATCGATATTGACGAAGACGGTCTTGTGGCGATCTTCTCACCAGATCGTGCTGCTATTGAGCGTACTAAAGAAATCATTGCTGGTCTTGTTCGTGAAGCAAAAGTGGACGAAGTCTTCCAAGCAAAAGTGGTTCGTTTGGAGAAATTCGGTGCCTTTGTCAACCTTTTTGACAAGACTGATGCTCTCGTCCACGTTTCTGAAATGGCTTGGACTCGTGTCAATAAACCAGAAGACCTAGTTGAAATTGGCGATATTGTCGATGTTAAGGTCATCAAGATTGATGATAAAGGACGTATTGATGCTTCTATGAAGGCTCTTCTTCCAAAACCAGAAGGTTATGTGGAACCAGAAAAACGCGAGCGTTCTGACAGACCACGCCGTCATAAAGACAACAAAGAGAAAAAAGATAACAACTTTGGTGAATTCAAATTCCACAAGGTTGAAAAGAAATAAGCTGAGTAGACAAGTTCGGTAGCGGGCTTGTCTTCTCGCTAGAAGGAGTGACTATGGGTTGGTGGAAGGACACCATTGAGATTGTAAAAGAAAAAGATCCGGCAGCACGGACGACCTTGGAAGTTCTTTTGACCTACCCAGGTGTCAAGGCCTTGGCTGCCCACCGTCTGTCCCATTGGATGTGGAAAAAAGGCTTTAAATTACTAGCTAGGATGCACAGCCAATTTTGGCGCTTTTGGACCAATATTGAGATTCATCCAGGTGCCGAAATTGCTTCGGGGGTCTTCATTGACCATGGAGCTGGTTTGGTTATCGGAGAAACCGCCATTATCGAATCAGGTGTTATGCTTTATCACGGTGTAACGCTTGGTGGAACAGGAAAGGATACGGGCAAACGCCATCCAACTGTCCGAAAGGGTGCCCTTGTCTCTGCACACGCACAGGTTATTGGACCTGTTGAAATCGGAGAAAATGCCAAAGTGGGTGCAGCTGCCGTTGTCCTAGCCGATGTTCCAGCAGATGTGACAGTGGTCGGTATGCCAGCTAAAATTGTCCGTGTGCATGGTCAAAAAGATGAGAAGGTCATTCATGACATGGAAGATGGCCGTGAACACTACACGACTAAGCTTGCAGAATTACGAGAAGCCAGCCACCATTCGTCGCATTTGTAGGAAAGAAGGTTGATATGCTTCTAGAAGAATTTGAACCAAGTCCTGCAGTTATTGAACCGACGGATAAGACCGTTGCAAGAAAATTAGAAAGTACATCATGTTAAAAAAATTAGTAAGACAAAACTGGCCTTATGTGTTGACCTCCATCGCTGGAACAATTCTATCTATCCTTAAGTTTTCCCAAGGAAACTGGCAGCTAGGGATGATTTGGCTGGCAGTGACAGCTTATTGGCTAGTAAAATTGTATCAAAAGTATCAAGTCCTAAAGAATACTCAGAAGTAATGGAGAAACTATGATTAAAATTTACGATACCATGACTCGCAGTTTGCGTGACTTTGTGCCCTTGGAAGAGGGGAAAGTCAAGATGTATGTTTGCGGTCCGACGGTTTACAACTATATCCATATCGGAAATGCCCGTAGTGTCGTGGCTTTTGATACCATCCGCCGCTACTTTGAATACCGTGGCTTTGATGTAGCGTACATTTCTAACTTTACGGATGTGGATGACAAGATTATCAAAGCTGCTAATGAAGCTGGCATGACAACCAAGGAACTTTCTGATAAGTTTATCGCAGCTTTCAAGGAAGATGTGGCAAAGTTAGGTGTCAAGCCAGCTACCAAAAACCCTCGCGTTATTGACTACATGGATGAAATCATTGATTTTGTGCAGGTCTTGATTGACAAGGGGTACGCCTATGAAGCGGCTGGCGATGTTTATTTCCGTGTGGAAAAGGCAGCCAATTATGCTCGTTTGGCCAACAAAACCCTGTCTGACTTAGAAGCTGGGGCTTCTGGTCGTGTTGAGGGAGAAGGTCAATTGAAGGAGCATCCTTTCGACTTTGCCTTGTGGAAAACTGCCAAGCCAGGCGAAGTTTCTTGGGAAAGTCCTTGGGGAGCAGGTCGTCCAGGTTGGCATATCGAGTGTTCGGTTATGGCGACAGAGATTTTGGGAGATACCATTGATATTCACGGTGGTGGTGCGGACTTGGAATTCCCTCACCATACCAATGAAATCGCCCAGTCTGAGTGCAAAACAGGGCAAACCTTTGCCAATTACTGGATGCACAATGCCATGCTCAATATCAATGATGAGAAGATGTCCAAGTCCTTGGGCAATTTCCTGACAGCCCATGATATGTTGGAACAAATTGACGGTCAGGTCTTGCGATTCTTCCTATCGACCCAGCACTACCGCCGTCCACTCAACTACACTGAGAAGGCTATTTCAGATGCGGAAATCAATCTCAAATATCTAAAAAATACTTATACACAACCTGTGCAAAACTCTGTGGATAAGTTGGGTCTTGAATTACATCTGTCGGCCTTTGAAGCGGCAATGGATGATGATTTCAATGCGGCAAATGGGATTACGGCTATCTTTGACTTTGCCAAATGGATCAACTCTGGCAACTACGATGAAACTGTAAAAGAAGCCTTTGGAAACATGCTGCAAGTGTTCGGCATTGTCTTTGAAGAAGAAGTATTGGACAGCGAGATTGAAGCCTTGATAGCAGAACGTCAAGCAGCGCGTGCCAATCGGGATTTTGCGACGGCTGACCGAATTCGTGATGAATTGGCAGCCCAGGGCATCAAGCTCTTGGATACCAAGGATGGTGTGAGGTGGACACGTGACTAAGGCAGTAGATGTCAATCTCATCAATGGAATTGCCCTGGCTTTTGAAGGGGATGCTGTCTATTCCATGTATGTCAGACGGCACTTGATCTTCAAGGGGCTGACCAAGCCCAACAAGTTACATGGTGAGGCCAACAAATACGTTTCTGCCAAAGCCCAAGCAAGCCTGATCGCTGCCCTCTTAGAAGCTCAGCTATTGACCGAAAAAGAGGAAGAAATCTACAAACGGGGCCGCAACACCAACAGTCACACCAAGGCCAAGAATGCAGACGTGGTGACCTACCGGATGTCCACAGGCTTTGAGGCGGTCTTGGGCTTCCTACACATGACCGAGCAGATCGAACGCTTGGAGGAGCTGGTGGGCTGGTGCATTGATAAAATAGAAAGGGGATAAGATGTTCGAGAAGGAAGTGGAAGGCTGGTTTCCGCAGGCCAAGTTGTCGCAGGAAGCGGGTGAAAACTCTCTTGCTTTGGGCGACGGTCGCTATCTGAATCTGGCGGATGCGGACTTGACGGATCGGGAACGCTACCTCTTGTCCTTGTTGTCGCGTCCTCAAGACCAGAAACCGTCTAGCCCTTGGCAGTCCTACCTACAAGGTCAGGGCTCGCTGCCCCAGGCGGTTGAAGCCGTGCAGTTTATCCATGTCCACCTTTGGTCGCAGAAGGAAGCCCAGCTGGACGCTTGGCGGACCATGATGACCGACCTCCTCCCCAGCCAGGTGGCTCAGGTGCAGCTGACGGCTCAGGACTACCTCTTTATCCTGGAGCAAGGTACTTGGACAGACTATCAAACTCTTCTGGCAGATACCCTGTCGGCCTTGGAGTTCGACTTCGGCTTGCGCCTGACCCTCTTGGTCGGCCAGGTCTGGCCCCGTCAACTCGCAGACCGCTGGCCTCAACTCTACCAAGCAGAGTCGGTCCTTTTCGCTCAATGGCGAGCCGACTACCACCAATCAATCGTCCTATCCTTTAGTCAACTCTTTCTTTGGGGGCAAGGCAGAGCAGGTTTGGAGTTTGGTCTGATAAAAGCTAGTATGCTACAGTTGATTGACCAGCAAGATATGCAGGATATCATTTTAGCCCTGTGGACAGAAGGAGCTGTGGTTACTAAGACAGCTCAGACCCTCTATATCCACAGGAACACCCTCCAATACCGTTTGGAAAAGTGGCAAGATTTGACTGGACTTCAGCTTAAAGACCTGACCGATTTAAGTTTTTGTTATCAAGTATTACTAGATAGGTTTTTTTAATCTTTTGTGCAACTTGTACAAAAGATTGTGTTCTTTTTGTTCGCCTTGACCTAGAAAAATAAAACGCTTTCATTTACAATAAAACTATCAAAGAAAGTGAGGCTTGAACATGGTTCAACTTAATTTAAAAAATATTTATAAAAAATATCCAAATAGCGAGCATTATTCCGTTGAAAACTTTAATCTAGATATTAAAGATAAAGAGTTTATTGTTTTCGTAGGTCCTTCAGGATGCGGTAAATCAACTACTCTTCGTATGATTGCTGGATTGGAAGATATTACAGAAGGTGAAGCTTACATCGACGGTGTGTTGATGAACGATGTGGCACCAAAAGACCGTGATATTGCCATGGTATTCCAGAACTATGCCCTTTACCCACACATGACTGTATTTGACAACATGGCTTTCGGTTTGAAATTGCGTAAATACAGCAAGGATGAAATCAAAAAACGTGTGGAAGAAGCAGCACAAATTCTTGGCTTGACAGAATTCTTGCAACGTAAACCTGCTGACCTTTCTGGTGGTCAACGCCAACGTGTTGCCATGGGTCGTGCCATTGTCCGTGATGCAAAAGTCTTCCTGATGGATGAGCCTTTGTCAAACTTGGATGCCAAACTGCGTGTATCCATGCGTACAGAGATTGCTAAAATCCACCGTCGTATTGGTGCAACAACGATCTACGTAACGCACGACCAAACAGAGGCCATGACCTTGGCTGACCGTATTGTTATCATGTCTGCGACTAAGAATGAAGCAGGTACAGGTACAATCGGTCGTATCGAACAAATTGGTAGCCCAGAAGAGCTTTACAATAAACCTGTAAACAAATTTGTTGCCAGCTTCATCGGTAGTCCTGCAATGAACTTCTTTACAGTGACTCTTCAAGAGGGTGTGCTTGTTGGAGATGGTTTCAAAGTAGATCTTCCAGAAGGTCGTCGCAAGCATTTGGAAGAAAAAGGCTACAACGGTAAATCATTTACATTGGGTATCCGTCCAGAAGACATTAAAGCTTCACAATTGGAGTTGGACACTTATCCATCTTCTATCGTGGAAGCAGAAGTTGTCGTTTCAGAGCTTCTTGGTGCGGAAACCATGCTTTACTCTAAAGTAGGTAGCACAGAGTTTGTATCTCGTGTCGATGCGCGTGATTACCACAATCCAGGAGACAAGGTTCGCTTGACCTTCAACCTCAACAAAGCTCATTTCTTTGATGATGAAACAGATCAAGCCATTGTTTAATCTTTTATAATTTGTTCATAAAACACCAAAGACCCGCTATTATGACGGGTCTTTTTCATCTTTATAAACCTCATAAAAATCAACCTTGAGTCGAATAAAGGCTTCCATGTCGTGTAGGAGTTGGAAGAGGGTGGCACGGGTTTCAAATTCTTCTCGGGTTTGTGGCAGTGGTCGCTCGCGGAAGGTGGCATGGAAGAGTTCGATGTCTAGGAGCAGTTCCTTGGCGGAGTTTTCTCGGCTTAGTTGCTGGGCTGCTCGCTCGAAGAGGCTAGATAGGATGACATTTTCTCTGCCTTCCAGTAAACACTTGTTGATGTTTCCTGCCATGGTTCGCAGGATTTTATTTTGTGCAGCTCGCATTTCAAAGTAATGGACCTGGTAGTTGGTCTGCTGGAAGAGCTGGTTGTGGCGGTCTAGGTAGACGACTTTCAGGGCTTCATCCAAGGTCTTATCCAGCTGCGTAATCAATTCTGCCTCGTTTCGTCCGTCGCCGTTGAGCAGAAAGGCTTCAAAGCGGAGGAGAATCTGCTTGAGTAGGTCTTCGACTTGGTCGTGGTAGGCCTCGATTTTCTTTTCTTGCGAGGGCATATAGAGGTTAAACAAGAGTGCCAGTCCTGCCCCAATCAGAAAAAGCGCCAGCTCATTTCCCAAAAAAGTCAGCGAAATATCCTGCTCTAGCAAGAGGTGGGTGACGAGGACGGTTGAGGGGGCGATGCCAGCCTCCCAGTTGAATCTGTAGGCTAGAGGGACGTAGAGTGCCAGGTAAATGCCTAGGGTCCAGATGCCAAAGCCAAAGAGGGCGAAGGTCAGGACGGCTATGGTCAGGGCCAGGAGGGTGGAAAAGAGGCGGTTGCGGGCCATTTTGAAACTGGACTTGCGGGTGTCGAGGATGCTGAGAATGGCGATGATGCCAGCTGCCGTCGCATAGGACAAACCCAGGGCCGTCGCTAGGTAAATGGCCAGAACGGTGGCAAATATCAGTTTAATCGTTCGGAGGGAGAGGGACATGGGGGCTCCTTTGGTCTTAGTCTTCCTTTTATTGTACCATAAAACCCTCCTAAGGTTAGGAGGGTTGAATTTATGCAAACAAGGCAATGATTCCGACTACCAAATAGCAGACTAGTTTGTAGCTTTCGTTGATGAGGATGAGTTTAAGAGGGCGTTGCTCAAAGACATAGTTTTTCAATGAAGCAAGGACTGCAATCACGCCCATGCCGCCAGCTGCGTGGAGTGGTGAAACATCAAGGGTCTTGATGAAGAAAATCGCTACAACAGCAGTCAGCACTTCAATCGCCAAGGAAATCATCATTTCCTTCTGGCCATTTTTCCCAGCTTGACGGTCAACTTCTACCTTGGCCATGTCAATGCCAGAGGTTTCAATCCAAGCATCACGGAAAATCAAACCATACCATAAACCACCAATAGCAAAGGCAATCAGCCCTGCCACAATTCCCAAAATAAGTGTCATACGTTCTCCTTTTTGCGTCCGTTTGTACGGATAAATGATAGATAACAGAATACCATGGTTTGGTAAGGAGATCAAGTTTTTCAGCTGTGATATAGTGAGTGCCTATTTTCAGTCAACCTATGCTATAATACTCTTATGGAACAAAATGATATCGTATATGGCGTACATGCTGTAGTGGAGAGTTTGGAGGCCAACACCGGCAACAAACTCTACATTCAGGATGATTTGCGCGGAAAAAATGTAGAAAAAATCAAGGCACTGGCGGCAGAGAAGAAGGTGTCGATTTCTTGGACGCCGAAAAAGACCCTGTCTGACATGACAGAAGGCGCCGTCCACCAAGGCTTTGTCCTGCGGGTCTCCGAGTTTGCTTATGCGGACCTATCGGACATTCTGGAAAAAGCAGAGCAGGAAGACAATCCTCTCATTCTCATCTTGGACGGTCTGACAGACCCCCACAACTTGGGCTCGATTTTACGGACCGCAGATGCCACTCAGGTAGCAGGCATCATCATTCCCAAACACCGAGCAGTTGGCGTGACGCCTGTTGTGGCTAAGACCTCAACAGGTGCGGTGGCCCATGTCCCAATCGCCCGAGTGACCAATCTCAGCCAAACCCTCGACAAGCTCAAGGAGGCTGGTTTCTGGGTATTTGGTACCGATATGAACGGAACCCCAAGCCACAAGTGGAATACGGCTGGCAAACTAGCACTTATTATTGGCAATGAAGGTAAAGGGATTTCCAGTAATATCAAAAAGCAGGTGGATGAGATGATTACCATTCCTATGAAGGGTCATGTCCAATCTCTTAACGCCAGCGTAGCAGCAGCTGTGCTGATGTATGAAGTATTTCGGAAGAAAATCTAAATGAAAGAAAAAGTTCTCATTGTAGATGGCTACAACATGATTGCCTTTTGGCAGGCCACCAAGCAAGATTTTAAAAAGGGAGACTTGGATGTGGCCAGAACGACCTTGCTTCGAACCTTGTCTCACTACGCAGCCTTTGAACAGATCGAGGTGATTTGTGTCTTTGATGCCCACCATGTGCCAGGTCTTCGCCAGCAGTATGATGAATACAAGGTATCGGTCATTTTTACAGAGGAGGAAGAGACGGCAGATAGTTATATCGAACGACTCAGTGCCCAGCTCAATAGTGACCGTCGCAAGCAGGTTTCCGTCGCAACCAGCGACCTCAACGAACAATGGGTGGTCTTTTCACAAGGGGCTTTACGGGTTTCGGCGCGTGAGTTGGAGGAAAGAACCAGGGTCATCAAAAAGGACTTGGACAAGTTTGTGGACCAGGTAGAGCTCTACACCCCACGGCTCAATCCCTGGTCAGATGGGAATTTTCAAGCCTTAAAAGGAATGATGGAGGAAATGAAAGAGTGACATTTATAATCGTAACCGATTCGACATCGGATTTGCCAATCAGCTGGGTCCAAGAAAACGATGTGACCGTGCTTGGTTTGACCATTAACCTAGACGGCATAACCTATGATACAGTCGGTGAAAACCGTTTGACCTCAGCAGATTTGCTGGAGAAAATGGCTTCTGGCAGTCAACCTACAACCAGTCAGGTCAATGTTGGTCAGTTTGAAGAAGTTTTTGAGGCGGCAGCCAAGGAAGGTCAAGAGGTGCTTTATCTCGCTTTCTCAGCAGCTCTTTCAGGGACCTACCAGAGTGCAGTCATTGCACGAGATATGGTTATGGATCGATATCCAGAAGCAGTCATCACCATCGTTGATACTAAGGCAGCGACCATTGGAGAAGGCTACTTGGTCATGAAGGCCGTTGAGGCGCGTGCTGAGGGTAAGACTTTGGCAGAAACTAAGGCAATCGTAGAAGATTTGGTACCGCGCTTACGGACCTACCTCTTGGTCGATGACCTTAACCACCTGGTGCGTGGTGGTCGCTTATCGAAAACAGCAGGCCTTATTGGTGGCTTAGTGAATATCAAACCTCTGCTTTCACTAGATGTAGAAGGGAAACTTGTGCCTATTGCTAAAATCCGTGGTCGTAAAAAAGGAATCAAAGAAATGTTGAACCTGACCTTGGACAACTTGGATCATTCTACAGTCATGGTTGCTTATACGGGTGATATTGAGGCGGCAGAGGGCGTCAAATCTAGTTTATTGGAAGACGACCGTGTTTCTGATGTTCTATTGACAGAATTAGGACCAGTTATTGCCACTCATACAGGGACAGGAGTCCTAGCTATTTTATCAATTGGGACAGAAATGAGAGCCTAGATTCTAAGGGATATTTCTTGCAAAGATGTATTCCTTTTTGTGTGGCAGCGACATATTGCAGAATAGGACAATCAAAAGGAGATAAGATGTCACTAATCATCAGAAGAGAAGAAGAAAGAGATTACCGCCAAGTTGAGGAGCCAACACGGGAGGTTTTTTGGAATGTCTTTCGTCCGTCAGTTTATCTTTTATTACATCGTTAACTCGTTTTGCCGTATTCCAGTACTGTCTGCAACTCGTTGCCTTGTACTAAAAGTAAACTGAAGGACTATTATCTGAGTGCGACGGAGCATCTGATTGTGCATCAATTACGAAAGCAAAAACACGTCATAAAAGACCTCAATCTTGTCGCGGAAGCCGACGGTCAGCTGGCGGGGCATATCCTCTATGTCGCGTCGGAGATCACGGCAGACGGCGCTCGCCTGCCCAGTCTGACCTTTGGTCCCTTTAGCATCTCGCCAGATCAGCAAGGCCGAGGTTACGGTCAGGCACTGTTAAAGCATTCGTTGGCTTTAGCGGAAAATAGCGGAGCAGTCATGGTGGCCATTACAGGTTTTCCTGATTACTACAGTCGATTTGGTTTTGTCAAGGGTAAGGAGGTCGGCATTCGCTATCAGGCGGACCCAGAAGCTGGTTATTTCTTGGTCAAGTTGTTCCAACCAGAAGCTTTAGATGACCGAGACTGGTGGTTTACAGATCCGCCGGGTTACACAGTGGATGAATTGGTCTTGGAAGAATTTGATAAAACCTTCCCTTATAAGGAGAAGCTGGTCTTGCCTGGACAGCTAGGGCAGTAGGAAAAGTAAACCGGATAAGGCTTTCATTCTCAGCAGCTCTGCTATCTTTCAAAAAATGGTAAATTCTCAAAGTAAGTTCTAGTTTCAGACATTCTAGAAGTTAGTCTGAGAAAACTGCATCAAACCAACAGAATTTAGTCTCAGACTAAGTTCTGTTTTTGACTAAAAATGTTGATAATAGTGA